>JADIMC010000063.1 GCA_017694955.1 Candidatus Limisoma faecipullorum | reverse complement strand
CTACCTGTGAGAGCCTGAAGTCATCGGCGATGAAGTCCTCTATTACCGGCATATGGTCTGCTTCGGGGATTTCCACAGTGACGTTCATCGTTCCTGTGAAATCTCCGACTGAGCCTGTCACCGTCGTGTTTCCGTTGGCTACACCTTTTAGCACTCCGGATTCGCTGATTTCGGCTATGTCTGTGTCGGCTGATGCCCATGAGAGAGCCACCGGGTTGAGCGGCATAAGGTCCTCCTTTACGAGGGCGTTGACTTCCACCGGGTATTCCCGTTTGTTGTCGATGAGCACATTCGAGAGCCTCAAGCTGACATTTTCGCTATCTGTTTCAGATACAGTCACAGGAATAGAAGCTGTCATCCCGTTGTATGTCGCGGTCAGTGCATATGTTCCTTCTCCTGTAGCGTAGAAAGTTTTCCCCTCATTGATTATTTCTCCGAGTTTCGGGTTGCAGCTGATGGTGACATCCTGTACGTCGGTATCGATCAGTATCCCGTATTGGTTGTATCCGTAGAATACGGGTGTATAGATTCCGTATTTCGGGCATTCCATCGCCCAGTCCTTGAATCGTATTTCGGTTATGTTGTTGTCTTTGGGTGTTTTTGACACACAATATACGCCATTGGCAACAGCTCTCTCGTGACCGTCGCTCGGTTGGTTCATATAACCGAATTTTTGTAGATATAGGGATGACGAGCCTCCACCGTCGATATTGATACCATAGTCGGCATTTGCCCATTTCATTATATCTGCCAATTCATAATAAGTGGCTCCTGAAGAAATGGCAGAACGTCCGTCAACCACGGCAAATATCACTTTTGACCGGTCTTTATTATAACCGAGCATTGTGCGTGGGTGGCGTGAGAAATCGCCTTGTTCGACGGTTTGTCCGTCAATCAGGAATATTGTGTTGCCTCCTACCATTTGGCGGATATCAGGTGCTATACCTCCGTAATTGTTAAGGGTGTTAGTGAATGTGAATTCCAATTCGTCGCCTTCTTTAAGGTCTGTTACATAATGTGCCATTGTCCCTGAGGCACTGAGCACGCCTTGTCCTTCTGCAATCTGATGGTTCCCGTTTGTGGAGGCTGTTCCTACAACTTTCGCTTTGAATGGCGCATTGATTTTCCAGCTTTCACCTGGCAGTAGCTCTATTGCTATTTCTGCTGTTCCGGCTGGGGTATGGGTGTATTTGCCGGTTGTGCTGTTGAACACGGTCAGTTCGTTGGTGCCAATTCTGCCGTTTATCCTGTTTAAACTGATGCTTTCTCCTCCATTGACTTTATATGTGTAAGAAGCTGTCAAGAACGAGGCATATGGGGAAGTTCCTCCAGTGATTATGAAATGAGGAGAACCGGTAACGGCTGTTGCCGGGACTCCATTGTGCATAGAACCGTTGATTGGAGTGCCTACGTCACCTGTGGTTTCAAAAAAGTCACCATTGACAGCGGCAAAATAGCATTCCGTTTCTGTTGTTTTTCTTTCAGCGTGTGCTGAGATATTCTCGGTCCCGATGATTGAATCCCTTCCGAGCTCTGTGCGAATTTCGAAATTCGGTTGGTTGGCGTCTGCTTCCAGGTAAAATGTGCGGAACGTCAATGTGGGACCTGTGAATTTTATTGCCGTATAGTATGCTCCTGGGCCTACTTTGGAATGCTGTAATGTATCGACTGTGTAGGTATTGTTATCGATAATGGTAGTAGTTTGTGCTGCAACACTACATAACGATAGTAGTAATGAAGAAAATAATAATGGTTTTATCATAATTAATAGTGTTTAATGTTGGTATGGCTTTTATCGTGTCAAAAATAGGAATATATATTTGAATAGAGAATTTTTCACGGCTAAAAATAAGTGTTTGAATGTTAAATGATGTCATTTTCGCAAGAGAGAAAATGACTCAGGATTGTTTTTGTTGGGGAATTTCTAATTTTACTAAGTCGATTTTATTTGAGCTTTGTTTTAAGATGGTGTATTTTTTCCCGTCAATCTCGAAAGAATCGCCTTGTGCAGGTAATTCCGACAAATTGTAGAGCAGATATCCGGCAAGTGTGTGATATTCATCATTCTCGGGAATACCCAATCCATATTTTTCGTTCAGATTCTCGATTTCGATTCTGCCGGATAATCGGTATGTGTTTTCGTCTATTTGTTCGTCGATTATGCGTTTCTTGTCGTGCTCATCTTCGAATTCGCCAAAAATCTCTTCCACGAGGTCTTCAAGTGTGACTAATCCGGACGTCCCTCCGAATTCGTCAACAATTACAGCGATGCTTTTCTTTTCAGCCAGCATTTTCCTCATCATACTGTTTGCGAGCATTGATTCAGGGGCGTATTCTACAGAACGGATATGGTTTTTCCAGTCTTTCCCGGAATCGAACATTTCACTGATATGGATGTATCCTATAATGTTGTCGATATCATTTTTATAAACTATTATTTTCGAAAGTCCTGTGGTTATGAATTTCTCCCGAAGCTCTTCTGTGGAGGTGTCTTCAATGTCGATGCCTACAATGTCGGTACGCGGAATCATGCAGTCGCGCAGGTAAGTGGTTGAGAAATCAAGGGCATTTTGGAAGATTTTCACTTCATGCTCTATCTCGTCGTCGTCAGTGCTTTTTTTCTCGTCAATGGCTTTTTGTATATAGTCATCGAGCTCTCCTACAGTAAGCATACTTGATTCTGCGGTGGCTGTTTTTGCCCCGAACAGGCGCATGATTATTTTTGACAGGAACGATGCGAGCCATGAAATGGGGTATAATATCATATATACGGCATAGAGTAAAAAAGAGAAGTGCCGGAGGGATGAGTTCGGGTTTATGCGGAATACCGTTTTTGGAACGAATTCGCCGGTAATGAGTATGATGCAGGTTGATATCAGTGTCTGGGCAAGCAGCACGAACGCTTGATTGTCGGAAATAAGGACTATCAAAGGAGTTAGCAGCACAGCCATCCCCATACCATAAATTACAAGCATAATGTTGTTTCCTACCAGCATTGTGGAAATGAACATATCCTTGTGCCGGTAGAAGAAATTTATCATATGGTTGACAATGCCACCTTTTTTAGAGTCGAGTTCCACTCTCACACGGTTGGAAGATATGAAAGCAATCTCCATACCAGAGAAGAATGCGGAGAATGCCATTGATATCAGTGTTATTGACAGTGCTGTATAGAAGTCCATAATAGTGTGCTTTTATTGTTCTGCCGCACCGGCACGCTCTTCATCGACCGGGAATATGCCGGATGGCTTGTTTATGATATACGTAGTCATCTTTTCATTTGAAGTGAAGCCGTAGCCTTCTATTATTCGGTCGCTTTTTTCAATATGAATGAACGAGTCGGAATAGACTTTATGGCGTGACTGTGACCAATAAAGCTGTTCTGTCAGAAACACTTCTTTCTGCACATTGCTTATTTCCACGTTTCCATCGAGCCGCCATAGCTTTTCCTGCTTGAAATATGTTGCTGAGTCACATTTTATATGTGCTTCGACACGGAATTTCTCATCGAATTTTTCAAGATACAAACCTGTCGGGAATTTCCATACCGGTGTCTTTGCTTCGTCGTAAACAATCCATAGCTTGGATGTTATACGGTATTTTGTCATTCCGGAGTCGCTGATGAGCGTGGTAACATCACGTGTTACCATTGTGGGCATACTGTCAGGATTTGTATCCGTTTCTACCACGCTGTCCACTTTTTCTTTACCACAGCCGGCAAGAAGAACCGACAGTATGGTTAGTGTTAGCAATATGTCACGCAGCCTATACATCCTGTTGGCTTTTGACCGTTATCTGATCTTGTCTTGCCAGAATGCGAATTCGTTGAAATTAACACCGATTGTTATGTTGAAATAATTTTCCGACACAAGGTTTGATGCCGGATAAGCCGAGCGCCGTTTGTATTCCAATCCGAGGTTGATTATGGTTTTTGTGCCGAGTGTCGGTAATCCGAAACCGATTGAAGCTCCATATTCGCGTATGTGGTTTCCTCCTATCATAATGTAGTCGCGAGTATAGTAGGCACCGCAGCGGTATGCTATTCTTTGCAGGTAGTTGCCACGCAGCTTCGGTATGAATTGCATACCAAGGGCCGCTTTCCAGCGATCATCGAATGTTGTCATTTCTGAGACAGGGTTGCCGTCATTGTCGAGAAGCCGTCCGAATTTTGCCTTGCTCCAGTCCTGATATGTGAAGTCGCCTTCGATGGTAAGACGGTCGTCGTAGGTATAGCTTAGTCCTGCTCCATATGAATTTGGCTTGGTGTATTCACCGTTCATATGCATGTATGCGATTGTGTCGGGAGCTACATCGGCATTTATGTCGTAGTTGGTGCCCCATGTCTTTCCGTGGAAATCTTTCTTTGGTGAGTAGGTCGCTCCAATGGTGAATTTATGCAGCTGGCGGAATTCCTTTGTATATTGAATACCGAGTAATATGTTCCAGTCGCGTATTTCCATTGATTGTTCGAAAAGAGTGTTGGCAGTTCCGCTGGTAGCGTCAGTTATGTAGGAGTCATTTACAATCGTTCCGAATTGATATGCTACATTGGCACCGATTGTGAGACCTTTGAACAGACGTCCGCTCAATCCTATGTAAAGTTCGTTTAGACCGCCGGCACCTGTGAAAGAAGTGGTGCCTGTGGGATTCCCGTCGTCATCGTTTATCTCTCCTCCGAAAGAGTAGCCGACAGAAGAATAGGGCACAAGTCCGAAACTGCCTCCCAAATATTTGCCTATTGGAAATTGCATAGTCAGATAATCCAAACCTCCACCGAATGATTTTCCGGTGGCATCGTTCTCTTTCGACCACAGGCGTGTGAGGTCAACACCGATGTCCCACAGCAATGTAAGCGAGTCGATTCCTGCATATGACGCAGGATTCATCACGTTGATCTGTCTTCCTCCTGTCATTGCTATTCCTACGCCGCCCATACTTCGCTGCATGCTTGTGGCATAATCTTTCACCATACCATATCCGAATTTTGAATATGGCGATTGCTCGTTTTGTGCCGCTGCCGGCATTGCTATCATCGCTGCCAGGATGGCTGTGATAAATAAATTCTTATATAGCCTCATTATATTGCAATATTCTATTTAATCCTATTGTTACTAAATTGTTGTTTATCTCTACCCGGTTGCTTATTTCAAGCTTGCCGGATATTATCCCGCTATCGCCGCCGGTGAGCATCACTATCAATGAGTCTCCATAAATGGCGGACAGGCGTTGTGCCATATATGTCACTTCAGCGACTACTCCAAGTATGACACCTGCGCGTATGGCCGTCGGTGTGTCATAGCCTGTAAGCGGTATGTCGCCTTCGGCGCTTACGAGAGGAAGCTGTGCGCAATAGTGCGACAATGCTTCGAATCGTGTATTTATTCCAGGGGCGATATTGCCACCGTGGAAATGGTTGTCGGCGGTCACTAAGTCGTAGGTTATTGCCGTGCCGGAGTCCACTATTAGTATGTTTTCTCCCGGATGGCATACGGCTGCTCCGGCTGCTACTGCAATTCGGTCGTGACCGAGAGTGTGTGGAGTTGCATAGTCAATTGTTATTGGCAATGGCAATGTCTCGTCCACAATGAAATGCCTTATCCTTTTTGTTTCCAACAGGTTCAATATCTCATTGTTATTGCCTACGACAGATGAATAGATGGCGGAGGCAATGTTAAATCTGTTGGTCAAATCGTCTAAAGCTGCCACTGAAAGTATGTCGTGCCGTTCGGCGGCAACTATCTTTTCATCGTCGAATACCGACAACTTTGTTGATGAGTTGCCTTGGTCGATTGCTAATCTCAGTTTCATTTGTTCGGCAAAAATACTAAATGCAAACCAATTAACCGCTTTAATTTATGTTGTTTTCCAATTTGATGTCTTTTTTGTCGTATTTTATCGACAATAATAATCAGGGAAACTGGATTATTGGTTTTTGTTGTCTTCTCTGCCAGCTTTTTTCAGTTGATAGGGAATCATGAATGATGTATATACTTGCAAAGCGGCACCTGCAAGCAGGAATGCAATCCAATTCTCCGGATGGTAGGGGTCGCTTACGCGGAAATATGCAGATACCAAATAGCACATTGAAGACCAGAATTCGATGTGTTTCAGCCGTCTTACACGTAAAGGGATGGATTTATCCTTCCTGTAAGCGGCTCTTTGTAGAACTCTTGACAAAACCGCAAGTATTGCCCCGGCTGTGTAAACATATATCATCCATTCCCCTTCCATATCGAATAATGGGAGTAATGCCGGAACAAACAGCATCAGCAATGCCAGTGACAAGAGAATATCCAAATTCTTTTCGTTGAGAAATTTATTCATAGTGATATTATTTTTCGTTTACAATATAAACGTCTTCGTTTTTACGTTTCATCTGGTATTCTTCTCTGACAACCTTCTCTAATGTCTCAGGGTCGGAATCCAGGGCATTCAACTTCTTCTCATAGATTTTGAAAGAGTCACGTGTGGCGGCTATCTGCATTTTCAGCTCTTTTATTTCCGCATCGTATTCTACGATCTTCAGGTAATTATAGTCGGATATGAAAATCACATAGATGCTGAACGCCACAACGATGGTGGCACATATGTTGAATTTGTTGAGAATCCGTTTTCCTTTTGCGTTCATATATGTCCGGTTTAGTCGTTTAACAGGTCGGGGCGAAGTTGTCGTGTGCGTTGCAGTGACATTTCATGCTTCCATTCGTCGATTTTTGCTTGATGGCCTGACAGCAGAACATCAGGCACGCGCCATCCTTTATATTCTGCCGGACGTGTATAGACAGGCGGTGCGAGCAGATTGTCCTGAAATGAATCGCTCAAGGCCGATTGCTCGTCGCCTATCGCTCCTGGAATGAGGCGCACTATTGCATCGGTGATAATTGCTGCCGGGAGCTCGCCGCCTGTAAGCACATAATCACCTATTGTAAGTTCTTTTGTTATAAAGTGTTCGCGGATGCGGTAGTCGATGCCTTTATAATGCCCGCAAAGAATAATGAGGTTTTCTGTAAGCGACAGGGCATTTGCCGTTTTTTGAGTGAATTGTTCTCCGTCGGGGGTGACAAAAATCACTTCATCGTATTTCCTTTCTGCTTTCAATGCGGATATGCAACGGTCAACAGGCTCGATGGTCATAACCATACCGGCTTCTCCTCCAAATGGATAGTCGTCAACATGGCGATGCTTGTCGGTGCTGTAGTCACGGAGGTCGTGCACGACGATTTCGACAAGCCCTTTATTTTGGGCGCGTTTCAAAATCGAGCAATTCAAAGGTGACTCGAGCATTTCGGGAAGCACGGTGATTATGTCTATTCGCATTTCAGTTTCTCTTTACCGTTGCAAAGATACGTCAAGGCTTGCGAAATTGGAAACAAGTGCAATTTTTTTAAGGCTTCTTATTAAATGTTGAGTGGTGATGCGCTTGAATTACAGTCTTTCATCTGTTATCATAGGGACTTTGTAGGGATAGGTGACGTCCCAGAGGAACAGGGCATTGCCAGGGACAGACATACCTGCGGCGCAACGGTCCTTTTTTTCGATTATTTCGCAGAATTGTCTTGTGGAGATACGGTGTCTGCCTACTTCCACAAGCGTGCCGACTATTGCCCTTACCATATTTCGCAGGAACCGGTCGGCTGTGATTGTGAATATGATTTTGCCTCTGTTGGATTCCCATTTGGCATGGCTGACAAGGCAGTTGTTGGTTTTTGCGTCTGTATGCAACTTGCTGAAGCTTGTAAAGTCGGTATGGCTTAAAAGCCGTGATGCAGCATCGTTCATGGCATCGATATCGAGCTGATATGGCGGATTCCAGCAGAATGGATAGTCGAATGGTGACTTTTGAGTCCCAATGAAATATTTGTAGGTGCGGCTTGTCGCATCAAACCGGGCATGTGCGTCATCTGCTACACGGGCTATGTCGTAAATGACAATATCCTTGCCTATGAGACTGTTTATGGAACGGCATACGATCTTAGTGTCGGCTATCGGCGATTCGCAATCAAAATGGGCGTACATGCATCGGGCGTTTACGCCGGTGTCGGTGCGTCCGGCTCCGGTTATGCTTATGTTGCTTCGCATCACGGTTGACATGGCGTGTTCGATTGTCGATTGCACGCTGATTGCATTTGGTTGGGATTGCCAACCGTGAAAAGGTGCGCCATTATAGGCGATAAGCATAAAGTATCTGCAAGCCATCGGCTTAATCGCTTGTTAATCTTTTTCAAGATATGTGTAGCCGTAGAGTCCTGAGCGATAGTTGCTTAAGAATTCACGACCTTCTTCCGGGGTGATTTTCCCGTTTTTCATTGAGCGTGTCACCCAGGTTTCTACATTCCGCACCAATTTCTTTGGACTGTACTGTACATAATCAAGCACTTCCGCAACAGTCTCGCCGTCGATTATCTGATCGATTTCGTAATGGTCGGGATATACGCTTATGTGGACGGCGTTGGTGTCGCCGAACAAATTGTGCATATCTCCCAATATTTCTTGATATGCACCTACAAGAAACACACCGATGTAGTATGATTCATTGCTCTTCAGCGGATGTATCGGCAATGCGTTTGCCACTCCGTGGTCGGATATGAAGTTGTTTATTTTGCCGTCGGAGTCGCATGTTATGTCTTGGATGGTTGCCGTGCGCGAGGGACGTTCGTCCAATCGCGATATAGGCATGATCGGGAACATCTGGTCGATTGCCCATGAATCGGGAAGCGACTGGAACAAAGAAAAGTTGCAGAAATATTTGTCAGGCAAAGTCTTCGACATTTTCAACTCGTCAGGAACGTGCTTCATATCTTTTGCAATGTCGTAAACATCGCGTGCAACTGACCAGAACAATTTTTCTATTTGTGCCCTTGTGCGCAAGTCAAGCATGCCGAGGCTGAACAGGTCGAGAGCCTCGTCGCGTATTTGTAACGCATCGTGCCAGCTTTCCATAAGGCGTTGCTGATTGAGCTTGTCCCAGATGTCATAAAGCTCGCGGGCAAGTTCGTGGTCGGTGTTTTCTACTTCTTCATTGTCATTCCATATGGGAAGTTGTGTGGTTTCAAGCGCTTCAAATATGAGTATTGAATGGTGCGCCGACAAAGAACGCCCTGATTCGGTGATTATATTGGGCTGTTTCAATCCGTTCTTTACACATACGTCCACGAGGGCTGATATTGCGTCGTTGGCGTATTCCTGGATGGAATAGTTCATACTGTTTTCGCTTGCGCTGCTGCGTGTGCCGTCATAATCAACTCCAAGACCTCCGCCTATGTCGATGAAATCGATGTCGAAGCCCATTTTCGACAATTGCACATAGAATTGTGTGGCTTCGCGCAAAGCGTTTTTTATGCGGCGTATCTTTGTGATTTGGCTTCCTATGTGGAAGTGTATGAGTTTCAGGCAGTCGGAGAGTTTGTTCTTTTCAAGAATCTCGAGTGCTTCAAGCAGCTCGCTTGAATTTAGCCCGAATTTGCTTTGGTCGCCACCGGATTCCTCCCATTTTCCGCTGCCTGAGCTCGACAATTTGATGCGGATGCCGATGTTCGGACGCACGCCGATGCGTTTGGCAAGAGTGGCGATAAGTCTTAACTCGCTCAGTTTCTCCACAACGATGAATATGCGACGTCCCATTTTGTGGGCGAGCAGAGCAAGTTCGATGTAGTTCTCGTCTTTATAGCCGTTGCAGATAATCAGGCTGTTTTCATCAATGCTTGTGGCAAGTACGGCATGAAGTTCCGGTTTCGAGCCGGCTTCCAATCCCATATTGAACTTCTTGCCGTGTGATACAATCTCTTCCACGACTTGCCTCATCTGGTTAACTTTGATCGGGTAGATGATGAAATTTTGAGCCTGATAGTCATATTCAGTCGCTGCCTGTTTGAAGCACCGTGATATTTTCTCAATGCGGTTATCGAGGATGTCCGGAAAACGGAGCAACACTGGCGCAGTGATGTCGCGCACTTGCAGCTCGTCCATAAGCTCTTTTAAATCAACAGAGACACAACCCTCTTTGGGCGTTACTTGTACATGCCCTTTGTCGTTAATCGAGAAGTATTTGAGCCCCCATCCGTTAATGTTATAGAGCTCTGCACTGTCCTCAACACGCCATTTTCTCATCTTTTCGGTCTAACGTTTTTTAATTAGGCAAAATTTAGTGGATGTTATTTTAATACTGTATTGTAGCCAGAAATTCGGCGAACTTGTCAGTCATATTTTGTATAGGCTTGGAAATCATAGGCTTAATGATTGGATTAAGCTCTATTTTTGTTTCCACCCTGATTTTTGTTTCCGATTCGTTCTCTGCCGACAGTGCTATGTCGATGGAGAATGGCAACGGTGATGATGTGGTTTCCAACCGTATCCGTTCGTTTGGCACACGCTTTGACACTTTGAACGATATGTCGCCTACTTGTGGTGTCGAAAGCGTGAAATTGTCGCCATCGATGCGTATGTCTGCCTTCTCTTTCAACTCTGCCGGTATCCCGTCTGCCAGTCGCTGAAGTCCTTCTGTGTCCGACAAACGTCCATATACTGTTGCCAGACTTGCAGATATGCTACGTTCGTCGCTTTTAAATGTTGACATTTTTTTGTGGTAGATATCTTTGTTTATTCTATCGGTTTGTTTGGAGCCCAAGTGGACGGACTTTTGCGCCATTCTTTCAATGTGGCAAGGTCGGAATCCTTTATATAGTTGGTTGCTACGGCTGCTTCAAGCATAGCGGAATAGTTGCTTAATGTGAGCAGTTTTACTCCTGCTTTTTTGAAGTGTTCGGCGGCAACAGGGAATTCGTATGTGAAAATTGCTACCATTCCTACTACTTCCGCACCTGCCTTGCGGATAGCTTCAACGGCTTTCAAACTGCTTCCTCCTGTGGAGATCAGGTCTTCAATTACTACTACTTTCTGCCCTGATTTGAGGTTGCCTTCTATTAGGTTTTCAAGTCCGTGGTCTTTTGGTGAAGAACGTACATAAATATAAGGTACTCCCATAGTGTCGGCAACCAGTGCTCCTTGTGCGATTGCACCTGTAGCTACGCCGGCTACTACTTCCGCATCACTGAAGTTCTCCATTATGAGACGTGTGAGCTCTACTTTTATGAAATTGCGGATTTCAGGATACGATAATGTTTTGCGGTTGTCGGTGTAAATAGGGGAGTTCCATCCTGATGCCCATACGAACGGTATTTCAGGCTGCAATTTAATCGCACTGATTTTCAGTAGCTTTTCTGCTAAGATACGTTCCAGTTGTTTCATTTTAATAGCTTTTAGGGGATTATTGTGTAAATAAACCGCTTGCTGCATTATACTTTGCAGGCAATTTATGTGCAAAGATATAAAAATAAACCTGATTTATAACATTTCTCTGAATTTATTTACGAAAATGTTATAAATCAGGTTCGGGGGTCGTGACAGTGGATTATTTCACTATCACGTTGCGGCTGTCGTTGCCGTTTACCACGATGTAATAGCCTGTCGGGAGCGATATGCTTGTGCTGCCTGCGACGTTCTCGCCATACACTTGTCTTGCGTCGATGCTATATATATGGATCACGGACGGTACGGCTGTCTCTATGTGTAGTTGTCCTGCCGTGCAATATGCGTCCCAATCGGATGATTCAATTGCATTGACAGACGACATTGTGTAGGCTGTAATTGTTACGTCGTCTATGTTCATACGGTTGCCCGCCGTTTGTTCGAATTTGAATCTTACAGGTCCTGCAACATTCACAGTGGCAGAATATTCTTTAAGGCTCCCTTCCGATACATTGAACTCTTTTACTTTTTCCCACGAGCCGTTGGAAACGGACTGGTACAACACTACGGTAGCTGCTTCGTCTGTGCCGTATGGTGCGGCAAGGAATGTAACTACTCCTGCACCGTCCTGCTTGCTTTCGAGCATTTCGAGTGTTCCTTCTTTGCTTTTATCCGTGCGTACGGATTGCTTGCCATTTTTCTTGTCGCCGTTGCGTTCGTTGTAGATTCCTGCGTTCGTGAGTTCCCATAGGCAGGCGTTGCCTTCGTATGGCCCGCCGTCGTATCCGCTTAATTCGGTTACAGGTGCTTCGAAGTCCTCGAAGAATGTCACCGGGGCGGCCACTGTGCCCGTGATGTCGGCATCGGTTCCTGCAACGGTCGGTGTTGATGCGCTGAGCGTGCCGCTGTACGACCCTGCCGGTTGCGCTTTCATCCTGACGTATATGCGTGCGCCGAAGTCCTCGGTGTCTTTTGTCGAAACTTCAAGTGTGCTGTTCCAGTTGCTCTTGTCCTCGCTTATCTCGAACGCTCCGGTCACGCTGACTTCTATTTCATCTTCTTCGACATATTCGGAATAGATGGTTACAGAAAGCGGTGCGGATGCCACATTGGGCTGCGAAGAGAATACAAGTCCCGATTCAGGTAGCTCGAACGATATTTCGCGGTTAGGGGCTGCCGTGGTCACGGTCACTACATTCGATTTCTGTCCGCTGCTGTTGGTCAGGCTGTATTTGTAGGTGGCCGAATAGTCGAGTCCGGTCACTTCGTATTTCTGTGTCGCGGCGGCCACTTGTTTCGGATAGCCGGGCAATGCCGTAAAGCCGTCGGCAAGGAAAACGGAAAGTGTGTAGTTGCTTCCGTCTTGGTCGATGTCAATCCAGTTGGCAGTGAATCGGTCTGCGCCTATGTTGGTGGCGTTGAGAGCCGGAATGCCGTCAACTGCTTGCGCTTTCAGAGTGACTACGGCCTGCGCCTCGTCGCTTTTAATTGTCAGCGAGCCTGTCACCTCGGTTGCCGTTTGGGATGTGTATCTTACAGTGATTGTCTCGCCGTTTGCGCTGTTGGCTGAATTTGCCGAAATGCTGTTGGTCGATACCCAGAATCCTGTCCCGGAAACGCTTACCGACAAGCTTTTTGTCAGTCCTTGTGCTTTGACGGTGATTTTTTGCTCGATTGATTTGCCGATGGCAGTAATTCCAAGGTCGTAGGTGTCGCCGTCGTACGGTGAGATGATTTGCGGCTCGACAACGCCGCCCGGCACCCATCCCTCATCCTGCTTGTCGCCCCAGATGTAGTCGGCAAGTTCCGGATGGTCGATGAACGGGTTGCGGTTGTGCTGGTATGAATAAACGGCTTCGTTGCGGTCAATCTCCTTTTGGCTGACAGGGTCCTGTTCGTTCCATTTCATCAACAGGTTGACTGCCCACGTGGTATATGCCGGGTATTTGTTCCCGGCGAGCATGTCGCTGTTCCACGACGCTATCTTGTCGTTGTAGCAAGCAGCCATATAGAAGTAGGTACGGGCGAAGTCGCCTTTGTACTCGTCGTCGGGCTCGAACACCGTTCCGCTGTAGCCGGGGAAGGTTGATTTTCCTAATTTCCCGAGGCCTTTGATGCTTCCGTTGGATAATGATGTGCCGTTGGCACATTCCCCATACGGATAATTGCTGCGCTGTCCGTTGACTTTTCCGTCTGTCGGATATATGTGGAAGGCGTCTGATTTCATAGGTGACGCTTCGTCGAACCAGCTTTTAGGCATCGAGTGCTCGCGGTTGTAGCAGTCGCCTACGTTCTTGTAGTTGCCGCACTGTTTCTGTCCCACTATGAATGTGGCTGTGGAATACATGTCCCACACTTTGTTGGTGCCGGGATGCACGTCTGATTTTTTGTATACTTCCCAAAGTCCGTCGTAACCAACATCGGTGTGCGGGCCTACTATGTCGCACAGTGCGGCAAGCAACGCCGCTTTGTTCTTGCCCTCGGCATCTTTGTAGTATCCTGACGGGGCTTCTGCATTGGCAAGAGCCGGAATCAGGAATAGCAGAGCGAAAAGCTTGTTGATAGTTTTCATTTTGAATGTATATTTTTGATGATTATTTCAACTTCTTGCCGGCGAGCATGCCGCATGCCGCCATTATGTCCTCGCCGCGCGAGCGTCGTATGGTGCATAGCACCCCTTTGGAGTTCAGATAGTCGCGGAACGCTGTCATGCGCTTTTCGTCGGAGGTGTTCAGAGCCACTCCCGGTATGGCGTGGAAACGTATCAGATTGACACGTGCCGACGTGCCTTTTAGCAGACTGGCGAGCGCGTCGGCGTGGTTGTCGTCATCGTTTACGCCGCGCCACATTATGTATTCCACCGAAAGTCGGCGCTGGTGGGCGAAATCATAGCCGCGAAGCAGTTCCATCACCTTGCTTACCGGGAATGCCGCCTCGATGGGCATCAGCTCCTTGCGCTCGTCGTGGAAAGGCGAATGCACGCTTATTGCGATATGCACGTGAGTCTCCCGCAACAGCCGTTGCAACCCGGGAATCGCTCCGATGGTTGAGACTGTAATACGTTTGGGACTCCATGCCAGTCCCCATTTCTCGGTCATCATGCGGACGGTTTTCAGCACTTCGTCAAGGTTGTCGGTAGGTTCGCCCATCCCCATATACACAATGTTGGTGAGCCGTTCGGCTTCCGGAATGCTGAAAATCTGGTTGATTATCTCGTTTGCGGTGAGGTTGCCGTGGAATCCCTGTTTCCCGGTCATACAGAAACGGCATCCCATTTTGCAGCCCACTTGCGACGACACGCAAAGCGTGGCGCGCTCGTTGCCGCGGTCATTGTCGGGAATATAGACGCTTTCCACCATTTTCCCGCCAGCCACTTCGAACAGGTACTTTGCTGTGCCGTCCTTGCTGCGCGCTTCTCCTGCCGGCGATTTGCGTCCTACAGTATAATGGAGCGAGAGCTTCTCGCGGTTCTGTTTTGACAGGTTGGTCATCGACTCTATGCTGGTGACGCGCTTTTCATATATCCATTGTGCTATCTGCGATGCCGTGAATTTCGGCATTGCCAATTCTGTGACAACGCTTTGAAGCTCTTCGATAGTCATTCCCAGCAAAGGGCGTTTTTCGGAATCTGTGTTCATCATAAGAAGTCCGTTTGAAGTAGTCTGCAAAATTACAAATAATCCTGACAGGATTGAATATGGCTGTTGCGTATTTTTGCTGATTGTGTTAATTTTGTTGATGATGAAAAATGTGGGGGTTATCATATTGTTCTGTATGGCATTTGGCTCCGTTGCGTTGCAAGGGCTTTGCCAACAGTCGGCGGCTTTGCCGGCTGATGTGCTGTTTGCCCCGTTCCCGGAGGCTGGAATGAGTGAAAGCGGCGTACTGCCGGTACCGTCCTTGTCGGAGGTCACCGGGGAGTATGAGCTGAATCGTCTGCGGCTTGTGATGGATGCGGGGGAAAGCGACGGTTTTTTGTTTGACCGCAATCTCTATTCGTATGACTATGCTGCCGGTGCGGTGGTTGTGTCTTGGTATGCGGGCTTAGTTGCCGCTTCTGCTTCGTATGCCACTTACCCGGGCCTGATGTCCATGGAGTCGGGCGTATTGTCTGTCACGCATGATTTCGGGAAAGTGGTGCTTACTGGGAATGTAATGGCGGAGAAATACCGCACATTCCGTGGTCTCGATACTAATTACGGTGTGGGCGGGATGCTGACTTACAGGATTGGCGAGCGCTTTTCGTTGAATGTGTTCGGGCAGTATTACAAAAAATCTCTTTATTATTCGCCGGCGGCGTTGCCTTACATAGGCACGTCGAAATACGGAGTGTATGCCGATATGCAGTTTGGCGAGCGTTTCGGAATGGATTTGGGTGTCAGCCGGGAATATGACGCTTATAGCAGGCGTTGGCAGACTGTGCCTATTGCCGCGCCGTATGTCAAGCTGAACAATGGAGCCAAAATCGGGCTCGATGTCGGACGGCTTCTTGGCGTGATGATTGATAACTGGGTGAATGGCAGCCGCTATAATGATAGCCGCAATCCGACAATGCCGCCTCTTCTGCCTCCGATGCCGCCTGTAAGGTAAGGTTGATAAAAAAGTTGGGCGAACATCACTGCCCGCCCAATCCGTCATCAATTATTTCAAACTTAACAAACCATTATTTATTCCTCGTACCATTTGGAGTACATCAGATAGTTGTGGGCTATCTTCTGGTTCATTTCCTTGCTCTGTGCAGGATCTACCATTTTCTTGAATTTGGCAGGTACTCCCATCCACAATTCGTGTGCACCGATTTTAGTGTTTGGAGCCACAACGCTGCCGGCTGCGACTATCGCGCCTTCGCCCACTTCCACACCGTCGAGCAGTACGGAGCCCATGCCGATGAGCGCATAGTCGCATATCTTTGCGCCATGGATGGTTACGTTGTGCCCTACAGACACGTCGTTGCCTATCTCTATCGTTGATTTCTGATAGAGCGTGTGCAGCACGGAGCCGTCTTGTATGTTCACGCGGTTGCCGATTGTGATAGTGTTCACGTCACCACGCAATACAGTGTTGAACCAGATACTGCATTCGTCGCCCATAGTCACTTCTCCGACGATTGTCGCATTTTCGGCGATGAAGCAGTCTTTCCCTATTTTCGGGGTGAATCCTCTTACAGGTCTTATAAGTGCCATATTATTTTGTCAGTTTTTTTGTCTTGTCGTTTAACCAGGCCTTTTGCTCGTCGTTTAGATAGGGTGTCAGGCGTTCACGCACGGTGTCGTGGTAGTTGTTCACCCATGCTATTTCCTCGTCCGAAAGCATATTGAGGTCAATCAGCTTGCTGTCGTAGGGGAAAAGTGTCAGAATCTCGAAATTCATAAAGTCGCCGAATTCTTCGGTATGCTTGTAATTGCGCGACAGCACAAGGTTTTCGATGCGTATTCCGTATTTGCCTGTGCGGTAAACGCCCGGTTCGTCGGATGTAATCATTCCTGGTACAAGCACTGTCGGGTTTTCGTTGAGACGGAAATTCTGCGGACCTTCGTGCACGTTGAGGAAGTGTCCCACGCCGTGTCCGGTGCCGTGCCAGTAGGTCTTGCACTCTTTCCAGAGGAATTGGCGGGCGAGTATGTCGAGCTGGCTGCCGCGTGTTCCTGTAGGATATATTGCCGAGCCGAGTGCAATGTGCCCTTTCAGTACAAGGGTATAGTCGTGGCGTTCTTCTTCTGTCGGCGTGCCGAGCGCAATTGTGCGTGTAATGTCGGTTGTGCCGTCGAGATATTGTGCGCCGGTGTCGATAAGCAGGAGTCCGTCGTTGGCGAGTGTGGATGCCGATTCTTCTGTCGGCTCATAATGCACGATTGCGCCGTGTTCCTTGTAGCCGGCTATCAGTCCGAAACTTTCCCCGCGGTAGAGCGGGCTTTCCGAACGGAATTCGATGGCTTTTTTTGCAACATCTATTTCTGTAGCTTTGCCTGTCGGTACATTTTCGTCAATCCACATATATAGTTTGACGAGGGCAACGCCATCGCGTTCCATTGCTTTTCTTATGCCTTCAATCTGTATTTCGTTTTTTGCAGCTTTCAGCAATGCGACAGGCGATGTGGCATATACTGTAGGACAGTTGATAATCCAGCGGGCAACGGTATCGCTGGTCTTGTTCGGGTCGAGCAGTATGGTCATTCCTTTTGCTTTTTCAAGGAATTGCTCCAATGAGTCGTAAGGTGCTACTTTTATGCCAAATTCTTTTAATGCGCTCCTTTCTGCATTGTCCACTTTACGCTCGTCGATAAATAGTATCCGTTCCTTGTCGGAGATGAAAGCGTAAGATATGGCTACCGGGTTGAAGTCAACGTCGTCACAGCGTATGTTGAGTGTCCACGCAATTTCGTCCAATGCCGATAGCAGTGTTGCGTCGGCTCCGTGACGGCTGCATGATTCGAGTACACGGTTGATTTTGCTTTCGGTGCTTTCTCCTGAATATTTTTCTTCGTGGATGAATATTTTTCCGAGCGGCAGTTGCGGACGGTCGGCGTAGATTGCCGGGAACGGGTCGAAATCGGCAGCAAAGCGGAATCCGTTTTCTCCGCAGAATGATTCAAGTCTCCCTGCCTGTACAAGCGAGAATAGTTTGCCGTTGACGGCGAGCACGTCGCCCTCTTTCATATTTCTTGCGAGCCATTCGTTGATTGTCGGGTCGTTACCTCCGTCTTCCTTATACATTGTGAAGCCTGAATCTTGCAGCTCCATTTCAGCTTGCAGGAAATAACGGGAGTCGGTCCATAATCCGGCATCTTCAAGAGTGACAACGGCTGTGCCGTTTGAGCCGGTGAAACCGCTGACCCAATCGCGCAGTTTCCAGTGCTTGCTTATGTATTCACTTTGGTGCGGATCGGTGCCCGGTATAATGGTGGCGTCAACTTTGTATTTGCGCATCATTCCGCGCAGCGCCTCCAGATTTTTAGCTGTATCTTTCATCTTTTTAAGAGTTTGAGTTTTCGATAGCGCAAACTTACGGAAAACTTTCAAAACGGCGTAATCCTGCCCGTTAATTTTGATTTATGCATTGGATGTTGTAACGATATAGTCGCTGGATTATAGATTTTAGAAATTTTATTTTGGAGTATTGAAATGGGGTGAATTAAAAATATTTTAAGGATATGGTGTTGTGTATGCTGGTTTGAAATAATAATTTTGAGCCGTTATTAACCATTAAATTTTAGTTATGATGAATTTTTTCACAAAAAAACAGGGCATTTTAAGCCTTTGTGCTTCGTTTTTGTTATTTCCGGCAGGTCTTGGCGCTGCGGAAATAGTAGTGGAAACTCCCGGAACATTATCTGAGTTGGTGGGCGATGAGAAGGAGACGATGGAGAGTCTCAAGGTAAGCGGTCCGATAAACGGCGACGACATTGCGTTTCTGCGCGAGATGATGGGAACGGATATGGGTGGAATGTTCGGCGGACTTGAAATGAAAGAAGATGGAAAATATTGGTACACTCCTATTGGTTGCAGCCTTGCTTCGCTCGACCTTAGCGAGGCGCAGATTGTGGCCGGTGATGCTGAATATTATTCAGGGAAAGTTACTGAGAATGATGCCGTCGGCGACAATATGTTCGAGATGTGTCTTAACGCAAAAACCATATTGTTGCCTGAGACCTCGTCGGTAGTTGGGAATTTTGCATTCGGCTCGTCGATGTATCTTGAGTCGATGGTGATACCTGACGGTGTGCAATCGGTAGGAAAGAGTGCGTTCATTTCCTGTTATTCGTTGAAGCAGGTCACGTTTGGAACGGGTGTGACAAGCATAGGCTCGGATGTGTTCTATCAGTGTTCGGCTCTGGAAAGCATTACGTTCAAGTCGGAAACTGTTCCGGAAATAGGCAATAATGCGTTTGCTGATGTCCCTGAGACATGCGTGATTTATGTGCCTACGGAGGCTGCAAAGGCTGCGTTTGCAGCAGATCCCGCATTTGCTGGTTTTACGATTGAGGCGGAAAGTTAAGGAGAAGAGGCAATAAGGATTTGATTGAAAGGTTGAAGATTATCGGTCCGGTTGACGGTGCCGATATTTCGTTCCTGCGCGAGATGATGGGAACAGAGAACTGGACATTGAATCCTGCTCCTGATGAAAATGGATGGTGGTGGTATGTGCCGCAGAATGGCAGCCTTGCGTATCTTGACCTTAGCGAGGCGCAGATTGTGGCCGGTGATGCCGAGTATTATTCAGGGAAAGTTACTGAGAATGATGTTGTCGGCGACAATATGTTCGAACTATGCTTGAATGCCAAGGAATTATTGTTGCCTGAAACGACATCGGAAATCGGGGCGTTTGCTTTCGGCTCGTCGATGTACCTTGAGTCGATGGATGTGCCTGATGGTGTCAAGTCGATAGGCGATATGGCGTTTATGTCGTGCTATTCGTTGAAGACTGTTACTGTAGGACAAGGCGTGGAAAGCATCGGAATGATGGCTTTCAATCAGTGCTATGGGCTGGAGAGCATTACATTTGAGTCGGAGACAGTGCCTGAGATGGGAGATATGGCATTGATGCAGGTCCCGGCTACTTGTGTAATATACGTGCCTACATTGGCGGCTAAGGAGGCATTCGAGGCTGAACCTGCATTCGCGGGATATACTATCATTGCGAAAGACGCATCTGTGAATGAGATTGCAGAAAGCGGTTATGAAGTGGTTGCCGTAGAAAATGGTATCAGGGTAGATGTCGATTCTTCCGCTTTGGTTTCGGTTTATACGGCTGGTGGTTCTATGGTATATTCCGGAATGGTTGATTCCGGTGAATTCATAGAGCTGCAGACCGGATTCTATATAGTTAGGATTGGTGATGAAGTGAAGAAAGTGGCAGTCAGATAATTATAAATTCTGTTTATGAGAATTGCAATTGCATTGCTGGCAGCTTCTTTATTTATAACGGCGCATTCGCAGACGGTTTCTGAAAACCGTCTGCCTGTCGCCGATGCCTCTGTTGCCAGTTTGAAATTGAAAAATATCGCCGGGCCTGAGGATTTGGAATATGAAACCTTGTCTGCAAAGGAATATGCGGGTAAGGTTTTGGAGACAATCCGGCTTAAGGACGGCAGGGTGATGAACGTGTTGAAATCAGGACAGGTCTCGCGCGATGAAGTGAAGGATGTTCTTTTTCTGAATATGCAAAAGGCGCAGCCGGATGCCAATGTCACATTCTTTGAGAGTTTCGAAGGATGGGATGAGAAAGACTATGATTGGGTTCCGGATGGATGGGCTGATGTGTCGGCTGCCGGCAATGTCCCTCAATTGGAATATGGCGTGAATGAAACGTGGTATTGTAGCAAGTCTCTTTTCAATCCTGCTCCTGACGGCAAATATATCATGTGGCTTAATATGAGCTATGAGCACGATGTGGAGATTGATGGAGAGACTGTGCATATCCCAAAGGTCTATCAGGATGAGTGGCTTATGACTCCTGTAATCACGCCTACTTCTACTTCGCGGCTGGTTTTTGATTTGCATTATTGTCCTAATTATATAATTAATGAAGACCCGTTGGAGGGAGAAAACCCGTTTCAAGCGAATTTTCAGGTTCTTGTGACCGAAGATGACGGTGAGAATTGGGATATAGTATGGGACGCTTATGATACGGTAATTGCAATGTCGGAAGATGAGTTTAACGACGGTTCGATGGTGATATCTGCCAAATGGTATAACTATTCAGTCGATGTCAGCAAATATGCCGGTAAAAATGTGAAATTCGCTTTCCGTTATTATGGAAACGGCGACTCGATGGGCTTGGATGCCGTTACGCTGAGAGACCCGCAGCCTGCTGCTTATTATGATATTCCGGAAGGTGTGCTGAATTGGACTTATGGTGAGAATCTTGCATATTTTTCGCAGGGAATTCATTTGTTGGCTCCTGCTTATACTCCGTTGGAATGGAGAAACGAGTCGAATGATGAGGCTTATACATTCAGTTGGGAATTCGCAGACGGCGAAGGCGGCACAATTGTCAAGGAGGATAGGAATCCTTCAGTTTCTTATCCGGAAACTGTAACTCAATTGCCGGTTTTGACTGGATTTTCAAATGTTGGTGATTTCGCTTCGGAATATTCGATGGACAATTCTGGATACGGTGAAATTTATTATGGCGGTACCACTTCCTATGGCGGAGTGAAGATGAGCGCAGGAAATTATGTGCCTCAGAATGGCTTGGCAGTCGGACCGTTGGGCAATGACAAGTATTTCTTTGGAGTAGGTGCTGACGAAATGCTCTCGGGATGGCATTTGAAAGGGGTGTCTAATTTATATGAGAAGCCTGCTCATCCATATCTTATCGACAGGGTATGGGTGCTTTGTGTGGATCCGGTGCCGGCTGATAGTGACGCTTCGGTGGAATTGACTGTATATGAAATGGAAAATGGCAGGCCGGGAGATGTCATAGCCACTTCGGTTTGTAAATATTCCGATTTTGTATTGCGTCAGGATGACCAGGTGAATCAGTTGCAGTTGTTTTCTGTTCCGTTTGAGTTTGAAAAGCAATTGGTGATTGATAGTGAGATTATGCTGACAGTCCGTGGATTCAATGACGGTGAGTTCGAAACAATCGGATTCTGTTATCAGTATAATGATCATGATTTTGGTAAGAATTTTGTTTATCTGAATGTTGTTCCGGCAGGAAGTGCAAGCTCTCCGGAGACTATTTATCCTTTGACGCGTGTACTTGAAAACAAGACTTCGATGTATTTTAATCTGGATGTGACTATGCCGTATGTGCATGCTGAAAGCGATGCTTTGGAGTTTGGTTGGGATGGCGGAACGAGGACAGTCGTGCTGGATTCTTATTTCCCGATGGAGGAATTGTCGTTCAATAATCTGCCGTCATGGATTAAAAGGAGCGAGCCTTATGTTGAAGGCGACAAGGTAAAGGTGGATTTAATTGTTGAGGCTTTGCCTGAAGGCAGGACTATAAGGACTGCCCAGCTCAATATATCCGCGCCGGCTTGTAGTGAATCGGTGACTGTCAGGCAAACGGTTGATGCATCTGTGGACGGAATTGATAAGGATGATGATGTCTTGTTCAGGCGATAAATGGATGTTTGAAATTGACGGATTCGGCTATCGCTATGTTAGGATATACGATTCTATTGGCAGATTGGTAGTTGAAGATAGTGTTTATGGAACGGAATGCGTCGTGGATGCATCAGTTTTGCAGAACGGTATTTATTTGGTGCAATTTAGCGGAGATAAATCGGTTACTCTGAAAGTTTCCAAATAAAGATTGAAATAAACATTGAAAACCTCCATTGCATAACGATAATGCAATGGAGGTTTCTTTATTTTATATTTTTACTTCGTCAGGCGGATGGTGAGGCGGTCGATTGCCAAGTATGAAGGGTTGTTCATTCCGAAAACGCCAGTGTCGCTCGATTCCATTGTGAGATAGATGAAACTTACGTTGCCGCCGGCGTTGAGTGGCTCGAGATTGACCATTTCCCATTCGGATGGCAATTTCCATGACTCGCCGCTGCCGCGGAAGTCGCAAAGATAATATTCCACAATACCGGTTTCGTAGTATTCTATTTTACCTTCGTTATTGACGCGCTCTGCCATTCCGTGGAAAATCGCTTTGCACCAGTCTCCTTGCTCGAATTTCTTTGAATAGGCTGTGCCTTTTGTCATAGCATAGTAGCCGTAGGTCGTGTTGTTGACATATACTGATTCCGCTTCGAATGCCGACCCGTTGGCAAGTGATATTTTCAATGACGGGGATTCCGGGCTGTCCATAGTGTTCCAGTATGCGATGAGAAACGGTGTGCCTTTGCCGGAGACGCCGCCTCCGCTCATCACGTCGTATTGATGGTCGAGCCAGTTGTCGTCGCTGTAGTCGGTCACGTCCGACGAGCGGCTCAGGCAGAATCCGCTCCAGTATGTGCCGTATTCGCTCACGGTCACATCGCGTGAGAAACAGATTCCGTTGCATACGATTTCTTTGCTGTCCTCATTGAGGCAGTCTTCCCATATTCCGTTTCCGTCGTATCCGGTTTCGATTGAAGCCAAATCGGTTGTTACTTTGTTGTCCGGCTCGTTGTCGTCGCACGAAGCCAGAGAAAGGGTGGCAGTAACGAAGCCTGCCAGCAGGATGAGTTGTTTGATGTTCATTTATGTTTTGTTTTTATTAAGTCAGTGTGATTTGTTCTGCTTCTACCGGCTCGTCGAGGAATATTGATGCCATAGGTGAGAATTTGCCCGAAGATTCCGTAGTCAGGTAGTGGCATTGACCGTGTTTGGAGCATGCCGTCTCTATCTCTGGATGTCGGTGCAGATAGTCTTTCAGGCTTTCCGCTATTATCGGACCTTGCTTTATGACGGTCACGCTGTCGGGCATATATTTCGCAATTTTCGGATAGAGCAGCGGGTAGTGGGTGCAGCCGAGTATCACGGTGTCTATTCCTTTTGACTGGAGGAACAGCTCGTTGATGTATTTCTCAACAAAATAGTCGGCGCCGTCGCTGTCGGCTTCTTTGTATTCCACAAGCGGCACCCACATCGGGCACGCCTGTCCGTAAACGTGATAGCCGGGATACATTTTCTCGATTTCCATCGTGTAGCTTCCGCTTTGTATTGTTCCCATAGTGCCGAGGATGCCGATTTCGCCGGTATGAGTGAGTTCTCCGAGCTTTTCCACTGTAGGGCGTATCACTCCGAGCACTCTTCTTGACGGGTCGAGTTTCGGCAGGTCGTTCTGCTGTATGGTGCGCAGAGCTTTTGCCGAAGCCGTGTTGCATGCAAGGATTACCAGCCGGCATCCACGCGAGAACAGATGTTCCACGGCTTGCAGCGTGAAGCGATAAACCACTTCAAACGAGCGGCTGCCGTAAGGAGCGCGGGCATTGTCGCCAAGATACAGATAGTCGTATTCGGGCATCAGTTTCCTGATTTCCGACAATATTGTCAGTCCTCCGTATCCGGAGTCGAATATTCCTATCGGGCTTTTTCCTTTTAAAGTCATTTTGTCATTAGCCGAATTTCCTGCAAAAGTAGCTACTATCCGTCGAATATGAAAGTGCTGCATGTTCTTTTGCGGAAAAGATCTGAAATATGGATGCCGATGCAGTATGGGATGCGTCCTGCTATAACAAATCTAGCAAGCTCTTTGTATTGCCCTCGCCTTTCACTATATTTGCAAAATATCCAATATGAAAATTTATATGAATGAAAATTGGCCTGAAATAGTAGAGTCGTTGCAGCCTTATTTTAAGGCAAATTCGCCAGAAGATGACTATCAGCGTGAGATAGAAAATTGCCTTAAATATCTTGGTTGGAAGAAAACGAACGGGACAATGCGTTCCCAATTGTCATTGCCGATAGGCAATAGTAATGCTATTCGTCCGGATATTGTCCTTTTAATGAACGATAATCCGGTACTGCCTATTGAAATAAAGCGTCCGTTAAACGTGCATAAAGAGCGTCAGGAAAATCAGTTAATGTCTTATATGCGGCAACTTCGTCTTAATGTGGGATTGCTGATAGGGGAAAAGATTGAATTGTATTATGATGTGCCTGATGATGGGGAGAATCCTGTCTGTGTGTTTTCTGCAGAAATAAACCGTGCGGATGTGAATGGCTCGATAATCTGTGATATGTTGGAATATAAAAAGTTCAATTCAGAAGAATTGGAAAAGTTTTGCAAAGAGCAGCATAATAAGATTATGGCAAGAAATAATTTGCATCAACGTCTTGCTGAATTTTTATCAGAAGATAATGGAGTCAGGAATGTGATGTCGTTGTTAAGGGAGAAGTTTGCTGCAGAAGGATTTGATGACAATGTCATAAATGAAGAATTTGCGAATGTCATAATTAATGTCTCGTTTAAAGGACAAGGAGCTGTTTCTGTGACAAAAAAGAATGATAAGGTAATATCTAAAGATAAACCTAAGTATTCTATTGATGGAATTAATTTTTTATGTAAAACGTCGTTTTGTCTTGGAGGTTATAAGACGGTATATAAAAGAGCATCCAAATATTACTTTTGAGGAATTGGAGAAACAATTTCCTGAGTCATTGCATACAAAGTCATTGGGAGTGGTTAGGACTTTGGATTATGTGGAAATGCGTATGAAGTCTCAGCCAGATCTAAGAAACCGTTATTTTTTTAAACCGGATGAAATATTAGTTTTGAATAACGGAGCAAAGGTCGTGGTTACTAATCAATGGGGGGATTTGTTTCCTAAGTTTCTTAATTGTGCGAAGAAATTATATAATGTTGTTGGCGATAATGAAAATTTGCCGGAATATAAAGAAAATTTAAAGAGGACAATTAAGAATCCGGTTACGAAATTGAGAATAACATTTGAGGATGGTATTGTTATTGCTGAAAAAGATTCGGCTGCTTCATTTCGTAGGTTTATTGAAGAAGTTGGTGTAGAGAATGTTAAGACGTTAAATATTCCAGGGAGAAAAGATGTTCCATTGATTTCCGATTCAGTTAGTCCTGGATATGAGAAATATCAGCGCCGTTTATCGGACGGGAGGTATTTGTTTTCCAATTTTAGTACAAGGGGCATTAAAATAAAGATAGAACAGATAGCTCAACGTTTGTCTATTGAATTGAAAGTGGAGATACTTGCTAAATAGATAATGAAG
>JADIMC010000062.1 GCA_017694955.1 Candidatus Limisoma faecipullorum | reverse complement strand
TTTATCTACATACGAAAAAAGACCGTATGGGGCATGAGCTCCACAATGTTGATTGAAAGGTATTCATTGTTTTTTGAAGGCAAAGATATAGACGCCTTGTGCCATATTATGGCACAAGGCGTCTATATCTTTGCCTTCAAAAAACAATGAATACCTTTCAATCAACATTGTGGAGCTCATGCCCCATACGGTCTTTTTTCGTATGTAGATAAAAGCGGTTGTATTTATTCGGTTCAATCTCAATAGGGACATTCTCAACCACAGTCAATCCATATCCTGTCAATCCGATGCGCTTCTGAGGATTATTAGTCAGCAAACGCATCTTCTTTACACCAAGGTCGTGAAGAATACTTGCGCCAACACCGTAGTCCCTTTCATCAGCCTTGAACCCAAGGCAAAGATTAGCCTCAACGGTATCCATTCCATCCTCCTGCAACTTATAAGCCTTCATCTTATTCATAAGCCCTATGCCACGACCTTCCTGATTGAGATAGACAACAACACCCTTCCCTTCTTTCTCAATAAGCTCCATCGCCTTGTGCAACTGCGGCCCACAATCACAACGGTATGAACCAAAAATATCACCGGTAGCACACGAAGAATGTACCCTCACCAATACCGGCTCATCCTCTTTCCACTCGCCCTTCACTAAAGCGATATGCTCCAATCCGTTTGACTTCTGAAGGAAAGGGATAAGTTTGAAATGGCCGTGCTCGGTAGGCATATCAACCATTTCGCCCTTTTCCACTATCGACTCTTCTTTCAAGCGATATGCAATCAAATCATTGATTGATATTAATTTCAGTCCATATTTGTCGGCAAAACGGCGTAATTCAGGAAGACGTGCCATAGTTCCGTCCTCACTCATTATCTCCATAAGGGCACCGGCGGGATAAAGTCCGGCAAGACGGGCAAGATCGACTGCTGCCTCGGTATGCCCTGTACGCCGCAGCACCCCCTTGTCCTGCGCATAAAGCGGATTGATATGCCCAGGTCTTCCAAAATCCGACGGCTTGGCCGAAGGGTCGGCAAGCGCACGGATTGTCGCAGCCCTGTCGTGTGCGGAAACCCCTGTAGTGCATCCTTCCAACAAATCAACCGTTACAGTGAAAGGAGTACCAAGCATTGATGTGTTATCCGAAACCTGCACATCCAAATCAAGCTCCTTGCAACGCGAGATAGGAATCGGCGCACAAAGCACTCCACGCGCATGCTTGAGCATAAAATTGACTTTCTCTGGCGTCACTTTCTCAGCAGCTATTATCAAATCGCCTTCATTCTCACGATCCTCATCATCAACAACTATGACAAACTCCCCTTTACGGAATTCCTCTATAGCCTCTTCAACAGTGTCTAACTTTATATTGTCCATACTATTCTGATTTTTCCTCATACATATTCATAATTTCATCACTCACCGACATAATTGTCCTTATGTCCTTTTTCAACGCCTTCTGCTGATGCGTACCTATCAAATATCCTGCGATTCCTATCGGGAACACTGCCATAATAACGAATGACAATATACGGTTGTTCACCGGATAATAAAAGAACAACGAGCGCAATACAGGATAATCCATCAACTTGTTAATAACAAGCTGCCTGTCTGAATTTCCAAGATATTCCACACAGCTCTCAAGTTCTGCCGAAAGCAATGACAACGCACCCTTGTCATATCCCGACATCCAATATGCATAATACGATTGCATCTTCGGATAACGAGAAAGAAAGCCGATACACGACTGCTTCAAATGCAACAATTTATCCACTGCCTCTGACGGCACCACATCATCCATTATAACTTCCTTCATCTCAATACGGCGCAATATGCTACGCCCTGTGATTTTTTTAAGCCAATCCAAATATACTTCAGGCTTAAACACTGCCGAATCATTGACCGCCTTATAAGTCAGGAATATGCCAAGCGGAAGCAGCACTGCCGAGCTTGCCCAAATACCTTCCCATACTTCCACCCTGCCATCGCGCGCCAATTTATATCCTGCATTGTCGATAATATAATAAAAAATGAACAAGAATACCGAAATTACAATCGGCATACCTATCCCTCCTTTACGGATTATAGCTCCAAGCGGTGCACCGATAAAGAAAAATATCAGACATGCAAACGAAAGAGTGAATTTACGCTGCAATTCTATTTCGTGGCGTATGATCGTTTTCTTATCATCGGCAAACGAATAGCTCTTAAACTCAAACTCATTCCTTGACTGGGTAGCACGCTCTATGGCATAAGACACGATGCGCTGCCTTTCCTGTAAATTCTTGCCACGCAACACCGAATCCACATCAACAAGCTTGTCAATCTTATAATCAGGCGCTTCGGCTTTTACCATCTTACCCTGTTCATAATAATTCTTATACTTATCAATGCCTACATAATCAATTTCCAACAATTGCTGTCCATATTGCGTTCCAATACTGTCAATCCTGACATTTACAGAATCAATCGTATGCTGAAGCTCTGCTATATTTTTACCGACATACTGGTTGCGCATCCCGCTGTCGTCCATTCTATTGAAATTAGCATCAAACGGTATGAGTATCTCCTTTTCGTCAAACGTCTCACGACGGTACGGGACATTTCCTCTGGAAATTTGTTGGTCACGCAAGTTTTCAAACGATTCACCTTTCCACAATTTCAAGAAAAGATGTTTTTTATCGACTGTAAAACTCATTTTACCAGAATCAGCAAGTATTATGTTTGAATTATTGAATCCTGATGACATATTATAAATCATCAAATCATAAAGCACCCCCGTCTCCCTGTTTTTTTTCTCAACAAATAGATTGTAACCAGTAATCTGGTCGTAGAACACTCCCTCCGGGATATCAAGCTCAGGAGATTTTTGCCTCATGGAAAACAACAAAGTCCACATTTTCACTTGCGACTTCGGCAAAACATTGTTCTGAAAAAAGAAAGCTCCAATAGATATCGCTGAAATAAGCACAATAAGCGGGCTCATCACCTTAATCAAAGAAATGCCCGATGACTTCATCGCAGTCAACTCAAAACGTTCCCCAAGATTTCCGAAAAGCATCAGCGACGCCAAAAGGATGGCAAGCGGCAATGCCATCGGCACCATCGTAAGAGCTGCATAAAAAAACAGTTCCGCTATGACTGATATTTCAAGTCCCTTTCCTACAAGTTCGTCAATATAGCGCCATAGAAACTGCATCAAGACGATGAAAAGACAGATACAAAATGTCATCAGGAACATCGGGATGAAGCCCTGCAACATAAACAAATATAGTCTCTTAATCTTCAACATCAGCTATTGCTACCGCTATTTTCCAATTGCAAAATTAAGCATTTAAATCCACATATCTAAAACCAGAACGCCAACATTAATCTTATGCGGACTAAAACGCTTCATTTATATTGAACACAAAACCAACCCCATGCTTTGTCATACCTAAATCAAGACGGACATTGACTCCCTGCTTGAATGCCCACCGGTATCCCACGCCACCGTTAAGCAAAGTCTTGCGCCAACGCATGGCATCAACCGAAGGAAACACATTGGCAGCCCCAAACCACAACACCGCCCCGTGTCGTTTCCATATATGCTGCCGCAATTCTATCTGGGCCTCCACTATACTCTTGTCTCGATAACGCCCCTCGAAATACCCCCTCATACGGTTCGGTCCTCCCACACTTGCCAACATAGGCCAAGGCACATCGTTATAGTTGACCTGTGAATGCAGCTCTCCGGCAATGACAGCCCCTTTCCACGCCTTATGATAAGTGGAGACAGTCAAGTCTGTAGTATGATATACATGCTTGTTGCCGAAGAAAGAAGGATAGAACAATTGGTCCAACTGCACGAACCATCCTTTCGTCGCATTGAGTATCACATCCCTCGAATCATACATAAACGAGAAACCGCCGCCAACAGTCGTGAAACGAGTGTCATCCCCATCCAGTATCTCAACATTTGAAAAATCAGAAGTGTTTACATACTGCATATTAGCCATCGGTCCTAAATAAGTATTTTCCGCAAGACGGAAAAGGAAACGCGGCTTAACCTCAAACTTAAACCTTGAATATGAAGTCTCATTTCCGTCATTACTCCCGCTATCATACCCTATCCCCCAGTATTTCGTAGGAAAAGTATAAACGTATATATTATAATCGAAACGGTATTTCCGTTGTTTGAACACGTTATTCCCCTTCACCCCAATCATCAAAAAGCCAGAAGTAGTAACATCGCCGAACAATGACAGATTTGAAAGAGGCAGCAACGAATCAGTCTTATCGAGCGAATACAATCCTGATGCCACTATTCCAAGACCAAGACCTGTAGTTGAATTATAATGAGGACCACCTATTATACCGAAATCCATTTTCTTTGATGGATCATACTTATTCGACCTTGAAAAATAATCTGCTATTTTACGAAAGAAACCACGTTTTTCAGATACGGAATCTACTATAGGCACAGAATCCGCGACAATAGTATCCGCAGTTAACAAAACTGAATCTGTCACGGCATTTTTATCTGAAACAACCGATGCTCCACGCAATGGCATAGCAACCAAAAAAGCAGCCATAGCCAACAACGCCACTGCTATATTCTTACATAACATCGTTCCTATTCCTTCAGCGACGATTTTATCACAGAATAACTTTCCTCCATCATCGCCTCCATCGCTTCCTTCGTCCTCTCGCCCTGCGGTTGAGGTATCGGCTTATGTATGGTAAGCGTAATCTTACCAGGATTTATAGCAAACGAGGACTTCTTCATAACGGCAAAAGAGCCATCAATAGTAAGAGGGACAATGGGCAAGCCGAATTCGGTAGCAAGCATAAATGCACCACGCTTGAACGGCCGTATCTTACCGTCAGGTGTACGCGTACCTTCAGGAAACACAACAAGCGACATTCCGCCTTGCAGTATCTTCATCGCCGATTCCATCGTACGCTGTACGGCAGCAGCGCCGGATCGGTCAACCATTATGTGTTTCGACACCTTGCAGGCATATCCGACAAACGGTATTTTCTCAAGGCTCTTTTTCATCATCCATTTGAAATTATGATTCAGATATCCGAATATCAAGAAAATATCATATGCTCCCTGATGATTGGACACAAAAACATAGGATGTATGCTTATCAATATTTTCACGCCCTCTTACCTCAATCTTAACAAACATCAGTATGCACCATAATTTAGCCCAATAATGCGGTAAATAATAGCCTAAAGAACGACTCAGCCCCAAAGCACAGGCAATGATTGTGAACACGGCTGTAAGAAATGTAGCTACAGCCAGAACAGGCACGGCAATGATGCACTGGTATATTCTCAACAATATTTTAAGCATGACCACAATTGTATAAGCATAGAATTTCACAAAAGTAATAAAAAACATCTAATGCTACACACATAATCCACACTATTGCACTGGTGTTATTGCCACTTTTATGACATTTTCCAATTTGTTTTCAAAAATATCATATGCCTTTTCAATATCATTCAATGCAAAACGATGTGTTATCAACGGAGTTGTATCAATTTTCCCATCGGCTATGAGCTTCAAGATTTCATCACAGTCACATCCGTCAACACCACCTGTCTTGAATGTCAGATTCTTGCCATACATCTCCGGAAGCGGAAGAATTTGAGGAGTGTCATACAGAGCAACAATCGTGACAATTGCATTAGGTCGCGCACAATCCCATGCCAGTCTGAAAGAATCATTACTGCCAGCAACCTCCATTACCGTATCAGCCCCTCCATAGGCACTATTAGCCAATACAAATTCCTTACAGTGTTCCGGGTCCGTCACAAGTACATCAGGATAATGTTCCCTGACAAAACGCCTCCTTTCCGGAGAACGCTCACATACGATTATGCGTGCCGGATTCCACAACCTTGCACTTAACAACGTACATATACCAGTAGGTCCGGCGCCTATTATCAGCACCGTCCCGTCCTGCGATATTTCGGAAATGCGAGCCGCCCAATATCCCGTAGCAAGCACATCGCCAACGAACAATGCCTGCTCATCACTTACCGAATCAGGAATACGGCTTAATCCCTGATCAGCATACGGCACACGGACATATTCAACCTGACCGCCATCGATGCGGCAACCTAAAGCCCAGCCCCCATTCGGGTCAGTGCAGTTATTGACATATCCATTCCTACAAAAGAAACATTCTCCACAAAATGTCTCCACATTGACAGCGACACGGTCACCTGGCTTCACTGACTTGACATTCTTTCCAATCTGTTCCACAATGCCAACCATCTCATGCCCGACCGTAATACCTGGCACCGCCCTTGGTACAGAGCCGTGCTTTATATGCAAGTCGCTCGTGCAAATGCTGCCAAGCGTTACCCGGACAATGGCATCACGAGAATCTTCCAACCGTGGGAACGGCTTCTCCTTCAACTCGAATTTGCCTTTCTCCACATATGAATAAGCTAACATCATATTAATTTTAAAATTGAAACAATGCAGTAAATACAACCCTGTGATTGGTCACGGAATGCGTATCACTAATCTTTGCATCCGGCATCAAATTGCCATACCAAGCTGTGCTCGCCATATATTCCACACCGAATTTCCAATGAGGCAAATTATATGTCAACTCAGCCGAGGCGGAGACAAGCTGGTCAAGACCGTCGCCAATACCCGTTCCAAGCACACCCGACACATCGTCGGCAGCTCCAAAATTTTTCAGATAACCGACAAACACTCCCGGACGCAATTTCTTACCATAGGCAACGTTAACCCACGTTGACGACACACGCACTGGAGAATATTTCTGCTCACCAGTACGAGGGTCAACTGATTTTATACCATAGCCTCCCACTCCACTTGCCTGAGTGAAATTTGAGCCAAGCACAGATTTTGCAGCCAAAAGCCAATCATTACCGGAATATTTCACGTGCGCCTCAGCCGACACCGTGGTGATACGTTCTTTCACCTTATAGACATTCCCTTCAGATTCAGATTGCGTGCGAGGCACAATCGAGGTCATATCCACGCCCGCCCCGGCAATCCATCCGCCACCTTTATAGTCAAGATTCAAGGCAAGTTCCGGCACGCAACTGTTCTTTATGAAATTCTGGCTTTTCTGTGTCGATGTGGCTCCTGCCTGATTTGACGAAGGACCTACCGACAAATATTGCGACTGCCATAATGCCGTGGCTTTCAACTGAAAATTACAGTTCACATACATATAACGTATCTGCGGGGCACGGCTGAACGGCTGGAACGGCGCGCCCATATTCAGGTTGAGTATGTCAGGAGTCACATCTCCATAAAAAGGGTGCCACGTCTGCCCCACGAGCAACGACGACTTGCCGAAACCAAGATTAAAATAAGCCTGACGCAGACGAATCATATAATAATTAGTCCCTCCACCTCGAAAATCAACCTCCACTTTCGCCGAAGTAGTTATGCCTTTGCCTATCTTCGGACCGGCGATATCGACACCAAGCCGGGAATACATAGTGTAAAGACTTCCGTCGGGCTTGGCATTCAAATCATTGCCATCGGCATCGTATGAATGATCTTTCGGATACATATAAAACAAGCCGTCAACCGTCTCGGAATTGCTGCGGCTGTTGTAAAACAAATCCGCACGCACCTGCCCATAAAACTTAAATCCGAAATCCTTCTTATCCTGTGAAAACAGAAGTTGCGGCAACAAAAGCGGCAACAAAAGCCAAAATAATCTTGAAAAAACACTCATAACCAAATTTTTCACAAATTTACGCATTTCTTCTCGACAAAGAAAAACAAAAAAAGCGGAATCCAAACGGATTCCGCTTTCGCATACAAGCATTATGTCTTTTTACATCATGCCGCCCATTCCACCCATTCCGGGATTAGGCATTGCAGCAGCTGCATTTTCTTCCTTCTTTTCGGATATCACGCATTCTGTAGTAAGGAACATTCCGGCAATTGAAGCCGCATTTTCCAAAGCCACACGTGTAACCTTCGCAGGGTCAATTACGCCGCTTTCGAAGAAGTTCTCAAACTTGTCGGTACGCGCATTGTAACCATAGTCGCCCTTTCCGTCCTTAACCTTTTGAACGATGATTGCACCTTCCAAACCGGCATTTGCGACAATCTGGCGCAACGGCTCCTCGATAGCACGCTTAACAATCTGAATACCTGTATTCTCATCGTCGTTATCACCCTGAAGATTTTCAAGAGATTCAACGCAACGGATGTAAGCAACACCACCACCCGGAACGATACCTTCAGCGATAGCCGCACGAGTTGCACTCAATGCATCGTCAACACGATCTTTCTTCTCCTTCATCTCAACCTCAGACGGAGCACCTACATAAAGTACTGCCACACCACCTGCAAGCTTAGCAAGACGCTCGTGAAGTTTCTCACGGTCGTAGTCAGAAGTTGTCTTCTCGATTTGAGCCTTGATTTGAGCGACACGGTCAGCAAGCAACTGCTTGTCACCATGGCCGTTGACAATTGTTGTATTCTCCTTATCAACAGTAATCTTGTCGGCAGAACCGAGCATATCTATTGTAGCCATATCCAGCTTCAAGCCTTTCTCCTCGGAAACAACCACACCGCCAGTCAATACAGCGATATCCTCAAGCATTTCCTTACGACGGTCGCCGAAGCCCGGAGCCTTGACAGCGCAAATCTTCAACGAGCCACGCAGACGGTTGACAACCAATGTAGCCAACGCCTCGCTATCGACATCCTCTGCTATGATAAGCAACGGACGTCCGCTCTGTGCAGCAGCCTCAAGTATAGGAAGCATATCCTTCAATACGGAAATCTTCTTGTCGAAGATAAGTATGTACGGATTCTCCATCTCGCATTCCATTTTTTCAGTGTTAGTCACGAAATACGGAGAAATATAGCCGCGGTCGAACTGCATACCTTCAACCACTTTAACAGTAGTGTCAGTACCCTTGGCTTCCTCTATTGTAATTACGCCTTCTTTTTTAACCTTGCGCATAGCCTCGGCGATAAGCTGACCGATTTCAGCATCATTGTTTGCAGAAACACGAGCTACATTCTCAATCTTTGCCATATCGTCGTCAACCTCCTGAGATTGAGCCTTGATTCCCTCGACTACTTTAGCAACCGCCTTGTCGATACCACGCTTCAAATCAATAGGATTTGCACCGGCTGCAACGTTCTTCAAGCCGACGTTTATAATAGATTGAGCCAAAACAGTAGCGGTAGTCGTACCGTCACCGGCATCATCACCTGTCTTGGAAGCAACCTCCTTGACAAGCTGCGCGCCCATATTCTGGAACGGATCTTCCAATTCTATTTCCTTAGCCACTGTCACACCATCCTTAGTGATGTGCGGAGCACCGAACTTCTTTTCGATGATTACGTTACGTCCTTTAGGGCCAAGTGTCACCTTAACGGCGTCAGCCAATTCGTCAACGCCTTTCTTAAGCTCTTCGCGAGCCTTAATATTGAATTTTATTTCTTTAGCCATTGTAGTAGAATTTTAAAATTGTGATTGTTTATCCGAGAATTGCCAAAATGTCATTCTGACGCATTACCAAGTACTTCTTGCCTTCATATTCAAGCTCTGTGCCCGCATATTTGCCATAAAGCACGGTATCGCCTTCTTTCACGAACATTTCTTCATCTTTAGTACCATTACCAACTGCAAGCACCTTGCCCTGCAACGGTTTCTCTTTCGCAGTATCCGGAATTATGATTCCGCCGACTGTCTTTTCTTCAGCTGCTGCCGGCTCTACAAGAACACGGTCAGCCAATGGTTTGATTGTCATAACTAATAATTTTATGTTTATTTTTACAATTCGTTTAACAATGCCGGAGCAAATCCGACACCTCTCTACATAGCACAATCTGTGCCAAAACCATATTGAAGAAAATCTGACAAAATGTCACACGCCGACCCTGACAAAACAACTTATCGCAGCAATTTCTGCAAGACGGGAAGAAGAAGCGACTCCATCACCTCGTAGCCGGCGGCTGTGGGATGGACACCGTCGAATGTGTATTCAGGTATCAATGCGCCATCGCGCTGCATCTGCTGGTAGTAGTCAACATACAAAATATTTTTCTTTCCGGCATACTCGCGTATCCTACGGTTAAGGCTCTGAACCTTTTCCGGCACATCCGTTACCGTCTTGTTCCACGGATATTCAACGACAGGCAAAACCGACGACAGTACAGGCACAATACCATTGGCCTCGGCCAGCTCCACCATAGAAACTATATTTCCGAATGTGGTGTCCTCATCGTACTGTCCGTCATTACCGGCAATATCATTAGTTCCCCCAAGTATCACAACAACTTTCGGATGCAAGTCAATAACATCCGCACGGAAACGCAACAGCATCTGTGCCGTCACTTGTCCGCTTATTCCGCGGCTTATGAAACCGTTGTCAACAAAAAAAGCAGTGTCGGTCTCCGCCCACATCTCTGTAATAGAATTTCCCATCATCACTACCCTGCGCTGCGATTCCGGCAATTTTTCAACTACCGCATTCTCATCCGCATAACGGGAGAAAAAGGCCCAATCCTTGGCACTGACGCCAACGAATGACGACAAAAGCAGCACACAAACAAGAAACAACGACTTTTTCATAATATTTAAATTTTAAAATTCCGACGTGAAATGGAAGCGTATCTTCGGGAAATCGGTCTGCGCCATCTGAAGCACATAGTTGGAATCTGCAAGAAACACGTCGCGCCCGTCGCGGTCAACAGCCATAAACTGATGCTTGCGCTTCTTGAACGCCTCCAAGGCATCGGCATCGTCGCTTTCTATCCAACATGCCTTGTAGAGGCTAATCGGCTCCCAGCGGCACTGAGCGCCATATTCGTGCAGCAGACGGTACTGGATGACCTCGAACTGCAACTGTCCGACTGTTCCTATTATCTTCCTGCCGTTGAACTGGTTGACAAACAACTGGGCAACACCCTCATCCATAAGCTGCTCTATACCCTTGTTAAGCTGCTTTGTCTTCATCGGATCCGTGTTCTCTATATATTTGAACATCTCAGGAGAGAAACTCGGCAATCCCTTGAAATGCAATTCCTCACCGGAAGTCAAAGTGTCACCAATCTTGAAGTTGCCCGTATCGGGAATACCCACAATATCGCCGGGATAAGCCTCATCGACAACCGACTTCTTCTGCGCCATAAAAGCCGTAGGAGCGGCAAAGCGCATCTGCTTGCCGGAACGAACGTGCTTATAGTTGACATTACGCTCGAACTTTCCTGAACAAACTTTCACAAAAGCGATACAACTGCGGTGGTTGGGATCCATATTCGCGTGAATCTTGAAAACGAATCCGGTAAAAGCCGGCTCTTCAGGACGCACCTCGCGTTCTTCAGCCTGCACAGGCTTCGGCGACGGAGCTATCTTAACAAAGCAATCGAGCAACTCCTTCACACCAAACGTATTCAACGCAGAACCGAAAAACACCGGAGCAACCTCACCTTTCAGATAATCATCCTCGCTGAATTCCGGATACACACCCTCTATCAGCTCCAAATCATTACGCAACCGTCCGGCATCCTCTTCTCCCACATTTGCATCAATTGCAGGATCTGACAAATCGCTTATCTCGACACGCTCTGTCACCTTTTGCTTATTCGGCGTAAACAAATCAAGGCTATGCTCATAGATGTTATATACACCCTTGAATTTAGCCCCGATGTTGATAGGCCAGCTCAGCGGACGCACCTTTATCTTCAACTCGGCTTCAAGCTCGTCGAGAATGTCGAAAGGGTCCCGCCCCTCACGGTCAAGCTTGTTGACAAAAATTATTACCGGAGTGTTGCGCATACGGCACACTTCCATCAATTTCCTTGTCTGCTGCTCAACGCCCTTTGCCACATCGACCACAATGATTACGCTGTCAACAGCCGTAAGCGTGCGGTAAGTGTCCTCCGCAAAGTCCTGGTGACCGGGAGTATCGAGAATATTTATCTTATAATCCCCGTAATTGAAACCCATCACAGAAGTAGCGACCGATATTCCGCGCTGCTTCTCTATCTCCATCCAGTCGGATGTAGCGGTCTTCTTGATTTTATTGGATTTCACCGCTCCTGCCACATGGATTGCACCACCAAACAGCAACAGTTTCTCTGTCAACGTTGTCTTACCAGCATCAGGGTGGCTTATGATGGCGAACGTGCGCCTGCGCCTTATTTCTTCTTCCAAACTTGCCACGTTTGTATATGTCTTTAAATTTAAAACTATAGATTATCGTAATCCTCTTTTCCAAAAAGAGGCTCTTTCTTGTCCTTATGATAATAAGAGGCGAGCATCGACACGAAACGGGAGATCTGCGACATTGCCTTCTGTGTCTCATCCGTGATGTCCCGTTTTTGCAAACGCATCATCAGCAATCCGTACAAAGCGTTGAAACAAGTCTCAATCTCTCCTGGCTTGTCATCACCCGACTTTGCCCTAAGCTCGACAATTATAGGCAACGTACGATAAAATTCCGCCGAATATTCCGGGTATTTCACGCTTTTCAGAAGCATAATATGCAAATCCGTGAGCTGGATGAGCACATTCTTATTAATCTGCAAATGCCCGTGCCCTGTCACGCCCTCCAAGCGCATCATATCGATAAGCTCGGAATACCACTTCAGAAGCTCACGCTTCTGCCCGGCATCCAAAGGCAACGAATCGATGACCGATGACTTTATTTTTTCGATATCAAAATTGCAGGCACGTATCAAATCCTCGACCTGCCACATATAAAGCAAATACTCCGCAATATTTTCCTGACGTAGCTTCCCAACTGTAAACATATCTTTTTATAGCGATTCCTATCCGAACTTGCTGATCTTACGCAAAGCAGCCTCGTTCAAAATCTTGACCCTGCGACCGTCAACCAATATTATATGCTCATTGACAAACGCCGACAATGTGCGGATGGCATTGGATGTCGTCATATTCGACAAATTGGCAAGGTCCTCGCGCGACATATAGATATTGAGCGTCTCTCCATCGTCCTCGAATCCGTAGCTGTCGATAAGCATTACCAACGCCTCAGCCAGACGCCCACGTATATGTTTCTGCGTAAGATTCACGATTTTTGCGTCAGAACGCCCAAGATTATGTGAAAGCTCATGGATGAAGAACCACGCCAGCTGACGGTTGCGGTCAATAATTTCCGAAACCAATTGCATAGGTATGGTACCAACTACAGAAGCTTCCATAGCTATCGCGCCTGAGACATAAGGCTCGTCGGCAAAATAAGCACGATGCCCGAAATACTGTACCGGACGTATCAGACGTATAATCTGCTGCCTGCCGCCAATACCATCCTTATATTTTTTCACCTTCCCCTTTATCAGGCACCATAAGAATTCAGGAGTTTCCTTCTCGGCATATATTATCTGGTTACGCTTATAATTGTGGAGCGTAAAATTTTCCAAGACAATACGTTTATCTTCAGGCGTAAGCACATTCCAAATCCCTGCAAGATCTTCCTTAACGACTTTTTCTAACGCGTCTCTTGAAATCATGTCACAATATATTGCTATAAAAGTATGCTTTACAGCAGACAAAAGTAGTGCATTATCACAAATCTACCAAAAGTAAGTGTCAGATTTTTTTCACCAGCTTATACCTGTTGCCGGGAAGCGGCTGGACAAGCCCTTTGAATTCCATATCGACAAGCAAGCTTAACAGCTTATGTACAGGCATCTTAACAGCAGACCCTATTTCATTCACATTAACCGCGTCTCTCCCGTCCATAAAATCATATACTTTCCGGCTGTCGCCATCGAGCTCAACAAACAGTTCCTGCTGCACAGGAGCGCTGCAGGCTTTTTCCCATCCCATCATCTCGATCAAATCATCGGCAGAAGTAATCAATGCCGCCACATTTTTTCTGACAAGGACATTGCAGCCTCCTGAATATTCGTCGCCTACCCTTCCAGGAAAAGCAAACACATCACGTCCGTAGCTCGAAGCTATGTTTGCTGTAACCAAGGCACCTCCCTTGACAGCCGACTCAACCACCACCGTACAATCCGACAACGCAGCAATGATCCGGTTACGCGCCAGAAAATTCGACCGATGAACACGTGTCCCTGAAGAATATTCCGTGACTATGGCCCCTCCATGCTTCACAATATCGGCAGCCGTCTGCCGGTGTTGCGCCGGATAAATCATATCAAGCCCGTGAGCCATCACCGCGACAGTGGGCAATCCGACTTCAAGCGCGGCAAGATGCGAAGCGACATCTATACCGTATGCCAATCCGCTCACAATAACCACATCGCCACCGATGCCCGACTTCAACTCCTCCACCAGCTCCCGGCACAAACTTATGCCATAAGCAGTGGCATGACGAGTGCCAACCACACTGACTATCTTGGATGCGTTCAAATCACAATCGCCAACAGCATACAAAAGCAACGGAGCATCGGAAGCCGTCTGAAAGCGCGCAGGAAAGGCATCGTCCCTGAAGTAATAAGCACGCACACCTTTAGCCTTAATGAAATCGCGCTCACGGCGTGCCGACTCCAGCAAACCGGCACGATAGGCGTCGTCGAAAATACGGCTGTCGGCACCCGAATACTCCCGCAAGCTTCGGGCACTCATTCGGAAAAACTCCTCTTCAGAACCTATAGCGGAAAGTATCTCGTTGGCAGACTCAATCGAAATCCCCCTCAACGCCGAAAATGCAATCTGATATACCGACGGACAGCCTGACATCTACTTATTATTTCAAAAAATCCTTGAATATTTCCGCAAGCATATCACCGCGGTCGAGCTTCCCGTCCGACAGGCACACACAGCTCACCACGGCTTTAACCACCGGCGTCCCGTCGGTCTTGAACAAATCCTGGCGGAATACAAACCGTGCTCCTTTACGCTCGATATTCAACCGGCTGACAAACGTATCTCCACTCCTCAATGGCGACTTATATTCAATTTCCACTTTATTGAGCACCGGCACTATGCCGCGCTCCTGCATCTCGGCAAACGAAATACCGTTTTTTGCACAAAACTGATGTCGAGTATGCTCCAGATAATGCAAATAATTCGCATTATTCACAATACCCTCGGCATCAAGCTCATAGTCGCGCACCTGCATCTCAAGCGAAAACACATAACCATCCATCTTCATTCATCGTTTTATTCATACGCAAAGATAACGAAAGGCGAGTGCAGAAGCAAATGAAAACAACGTTTTCAAATTTGATTATGCCGAGCCGAATCCTATCTTATTCAAAGATAATGCAAATCGGACACAGAACAACAATTCATTCTTCTGCACAAATCGCCGTATCAGGATTTTCACCGCCTTATACAATGTTTATGAGTGTGTCTTTGCTTTTTATTCTTTAAATATTGTTTAATAAGACAAGCGAACATCGTCGCCATACTTGCGAGCCACAGATAATAGCCTAATCCTAATTTTGCTACTTCCACGACGTGCTTGTTGTCATTCTCCGTAAAATTGCATATTTCTCCATTGTTCAGTAACGGATATATTGCCAGCATCAAACCAATGGAAAAAATAATGATATCAATAGGACGTGGGATAAATCTCAAACGTATAAGAATGAAAAAAAACAAAGGCTATGTTACAAAGCCAAGCAAAACCGACTGGAAAGTTTTGCACACAATAAAAGAATCCAAGCATCATCCATTTTGTCGTGGATGTAGAATCAGTGATGTATGAACAGTCAGCGGCGTAATCCTGATAGTCGGTAGGCGGAACGGCGTATGAGTATCCTTGCCCGGCCAGCTCCGGATTGTCGGCGCCAAGGTAGGAGCCATGCAGATTTCTGTTGACGGTTTCCATAACGGTGCACAATCTGGAAAGCACAATCTACTTATTACTTTTCTTTTTCCTTTGCAGCTCCGACATTGCCGCCGTGTCGCCGTTCTCAACAGCTCGCCGCAGGTATTCGTCGGCAATGCCGCGCTGATGGGCATCGAGGGTGTCGCCGCCGTCCATCAGGCTGCTGTACACGTAGTAACAAGCCGGCTCATACCCGTAGCGGTCTGCCATTATCCGAGCGTAAGGGTAGAAATTGAAGTCCTTTCTCGTCTGGTATTCACGCAGAAGCTTGCGGAATGCGGCGGTGTCGCCGGATTCCACAACCAATAGCTTCACTGTGTCCAATGCAGTTGCCTCAATTTCAGGCTCCGGGTCACTGTCATCATATTTACAAAATATGATTTCATTTCCGATAATTACAGCGAAGAAAAATATAACTATCGCGCTTACAAATCCTGTCAGAAAGGACGTTACTGTTTTTTTTGTCATAATATTATTGCCGTTAAGTATTTTTATTTAGACCATAAATCAAATCCTTCCAAACGTAGGGAATAAGATTCTCCATAGTTGCGAAGATAGTAGCTATAAGCGTTTCTCCCTTTGTCCGAACCATATATGTGGTACATAATCCAACTATATACGACATATCTTTTCGTCTCCTCATCATACAGAGCTCCGAAAAAGTATGTGTTATTATTCTCTGAATATGCCTTCTGGTCACCGGTTTCCACTATGGAAATGCGCGGCTTCACCGTCTCTATGGGCATTTCTATGGCATTGTTTCTGTTCCGCAAACGGTGGAGTGGTATGTTTGCCAGTGAATCACGCATCAGCACATTCTTAGATGAAGCGACATATTCATCACCGCGACAGGCATTCAAATATCCATATATTTCAGACATCGCATAATCGTAAACAAGCATGGAATCACTTTTGCCATAATAATAAGAGTCCACAAAATAATAATCTCTTATATAGCCGTTCTCAATGGTGCTGATTTTTTCTTTTACGATATTGTCCCCGCAATATCCCGGGCAATATACGATTACATCTGTACCAATCGGTGGGACTGGTTCTTTGTTCTTCAATTTGTTTATGACAACGATGGCTACAGAAATGATTAGTGCGATGATAACAATTTCAATTTTTATTATTTTTTTGATATCTACTCTATGAGTCAGGATATATCCCTGTTCTGAAAGGAGCGCAAAAGTTGATGCGAGAAGATAATACGCAATGTAAAACGTATCATCGGTCCAACCCATCGTATCAGCATAATAAATGCACCGCACGAATAAGAAAAATCCTATCGGATAGAATATCAACAATGGCGTGATATGACGCAGAATATGCATTTTGTTCTTCATTACCAATCCTTTCTGGTTAAATAATTAATAATCTCTTTAAATCTGTCACCGAACGTTGGATAATCGTTGAAATTCTTGTTTACGTCAAAAGCGTTAATATATATTCCCTCTTTAAATACTTTCCAAGCACCTTCTTCTTTATTTGATGTAGAAGAAGTAGGTGATATGCTCATTTCTTTCACTGATGTCGCCTGTATATCTTCGCTTGGAGCTATTACTTTTATGTCAGGGAAAGCTTCCGACATTTGCTCGGCAATGGAATTCTTTCCTTTACCAGTGCTGCATGAGTGCAATACAAGCACAACCCCATCTATCCTATCTTTCTTTTGCCATATCTTTGAATTTTCAGACAAATAGGCATCTAATTCTTTTGCTGAAGTGATTGTTAATTCATTATCAACAGTTTCGCCACCAATTGATATTGCTTGAGAAGCGCCATGGGCAAAGAGATGGATTATTTTATCATTATTATCTTTATATTTTCTGTAATTTTTCGCTAATTGGGATATAATCCTATTTCCTTCAGGAGTTTGTCCCCTTTTTTTACTTTCCTCGCTTGGATTTTCATCGATACCATTAATAACTTCTTTTCCGTCGGGATCGATGGCGTTTACCGGATTGCCCATACAATAGGCGTACGGAGAAATGGACGGGTACTTCTCGCACAAGGGGTCCATCGACGTGAAGCGCTGCATCACGCTCTCCAACGTACGGGCGGAGTTGTCGTACCAGCCAAGGTCGCGGATGCCGTAGTACTGTTTGCCTCCGTAAAGCTCCAGCCCCGAAGGCGAACGCCAACGCCGCTCCATAGGCACGCCTGTGGAGCTGTAGTCCGCGCCGCGTACAACCTCACCTTCTCCGTCAACCTCAACACGCACGCTCCCAAGATTGTCGCGCAAATAATCCGTATTCCAAATCAAATTAGATACAATGCTGTCTGTTTTATAGACATTATTATTTACTACAAATAAAGATTCATTGCCATATATTTTAATTACATCCTTGCCACCCTTTAAGTGAATATCCATCACAAAACGAGTGTCTATTATCGGCATATCGTTGTTGTTTTCTGATTCTCTTTTAGTTGTCAAAGCATTTATTACACATAAGATATGTGGCTTACAGAAAATCCTACTATTTTTCAACTCCCCTTTAAAAAAATCGTCAAATTCATAAAATAAAACATCACGTGTGGTAAAAATATTTGGCATCACACTTTTTATATCAACAAAATCTATATCTTCAATATTAATATCGTCTAAATTTAAATATCTCGAGTAATTGAACTCTGACAATTCATAAATTTTTGACAACAATTCTCTATTGGTTTCATATAGCGAACTGCCAATAAGCATATCTTTAGTACCTCCTATGATATTTATGCTACTGCTGTCTCCTTTTATATAAACACAAAAGCAGCCATTGTCAGGCTTTTTTAACTCTATTTTTTTTGAATGTGCCAACAGCTCATACAAATCTTCTATTCTTGAAGTGTCGGTAATTGTCTTAACTGCCTTTTTCACGCCATAATGCTTCAACAAATATGTATAATCCTTATTTTCAGGCAAGGCAGAGTCAACACACACAAGCACGGCCTTCTTCCAAACGCCATATGCATTTAAACCAGCCAACAATATCGCTAAGATAAAACTGATTATTTTTTCCATAAACGACTCTAATTATCCTTCACCCCTATGATTTAACACTATTATTAGCGATAGACTTACAAATTTCTTTGTGAGATTACTTTTTCATCAATATGATGCATATTGAATTCTTTCTTACAAGAAAATAATATCATGCAGACCATAGTGACAGTCAAGATGTGCAGTATTATTTTCAACGGTTCTTTATTTAAGATGAATTTTCTCATATTGAATTATTAAGGCACAATCAAAAGTACAAATTTTAATTCAAACAGGTGACGATTTTGTTTTTTTTAACACCTCAGCGAGATAAACAGGAACAAATATCATCTATTAAAAAAACAGCCAAATTCTTTTTTATGCACTCACCATACTGTATCTTTGCGCTAAATATAGGATGCAATGAAAAGATATGCCATATTCCGGTTTGCGTGCCTTGTCCTGTTATGGGTGGGGTTATGCATACTGCTGCTGACAAGCAGAAAAATAGATTTTATGGTGATTTTCTCGATAATCGCATCCGGAATAATTGTATTCGTTCCCCTATATAAAAAATACAAGCAAGGGAGATACGACAAATAAGGAAGAAAAGGAGTTTTGGATTTGGAACAGAACAACATAATCAATTCACAGGACTTCCCTTTGTTATCAAAAATCGACAGTCCTGACGACTTGCGTAAACTTGACGTAAGCCAATTGCCTCAAGTGTGCTCCGAATTGAGAAAATATATGATTGACGTGCTTTCAGAAAATCCGGGACACTTTGCGTCGAGCATGGGGGCTGTCGAGCTGACAGTCGCTCTTCACTATGTGTTCAACACACCGTATGACCGCATCGTATGGGATGTAGGGCATCAGGCTTACGGGCACAAGATTCTGACAGGACGCCGCGACAGTTTCCCGACAATAAGAAAGCTGGACGGATTAAGCGGATTCCCCAACCCGGAAGAAAGCGAGTATGACAATTTCATCGCCGGGCATGCCTCGAATTCAATATCCGCCGCGCTCGGTATGGCTACCGCATCCAACATCAACGGCGACAATCCCCGCCGCAACGTGATAGCCGTAATCGGCGACGCCTCAATCGCAGGAGGCTTGGCATTCGAAGGCCTCAACAACGCAGCAGCCAGCAAAAGCAACCTGCTCATAGTGCTCAACGACAACGACATGTCAATCGACCACAACGTAGGCTCTCTCAACAATTATCTGGTGACGATGTCAACATCGAAAGGCTACAACACCTTCCGCTACCGGACATACAAGCTGCTGAAGAAGCTGCATCTGATCGACGAACAGCACAGAGGAGTGATATTAAGATTCAACAATAGCCTGAAATCGCTTATCTCCAAGCAGCAAAACATATTCGAAGGACTTAACATCCGGTATTTCGGACCGTATGACGGGCACAATCTCGAAAGTCTCGTACGCGCGTTCAACGACATAAAGGATATGGAAGGTCCACGGATGATTCACCTTCGCACCATAAAAGGCAAAGGATACGCACCCGCAGAGAAAGACCCGTGTACATGGCACGCGCCAGGCAAATTCAACAAAGAAACCGGAGAGCTGATAAAATCGCCCGACGACGGACGGTTGAAATATCAGGACGTTTTCGGGAAAACCCTTGTAGAACTCGCTGAAAAGAACCCTAAGATAGCAGGAATAACGGCTGCCATGCCGACAGGATGCTCGATGACATTCATGCAACAAGCTTTTCCTAAACGCACGTTTGATGTCGGCATATCTGAAGGGCACGCCGTAACATTCGCAGGAGGTCTCGCGAAAGACGGGGCAAAACCGTTCTGCTGCATCTATTCATCATTCCTGCAAAGAGGATACGATGAAATCATACACGATGTAGCATTGCAGAAACTTCCAGTGACATTCTGCATCGATCGCGCCGGACTGGTTGGTGAAGACGGAGCCACACACCATGGCGTATTCGACTTGTGCTATCTGCGCAGCATACCGAATATGATTGTGGCCGCTCCTATCGACGAGCATTGCCTACGCAATCTGATGTACACATCACAAGCCGGCAACTACGGGCCATTCGCCATACGCTATCCGCGCGGCAAATGCGAGCACACTGACTGGAACAACGAAATGAAAGAGATTCCTGTCGGGAAAGGAAATATGCTGAAAAATGGCACATCCATTGCCGTGCTTACAATCGGCACGATAGGGAATACGGCAGCAAGAGCCATAGAAGAAGCCGAAAAGGAATGCAACGCAAGCATCGCACATTACGATATGATATTTCTCAAACCGCTTGACGACGAATTGCTCACAGAAATAGGCAACAAATTCGACAGGATATTAACTGTAGAGGACGGCGCCCTCAACGGAGGATTCGGCTCAGCCGTAGCCGACTGGATGTGCGACCACGGATTCTCGCCTAAAATCGAACGGGCCGGAATTCCCGACAGATTCATCAGGCAAGGCACTGTCGCCCAACTGGATGCGATTTGCGGAATAGATAAAGAGAGCATAAAGGACAGGATTTTAAAATTGACAAAATGAAAATCATCATAGCAGGGGCAGGAGAAGTAGGCACCCATCTTGCCAAACTACTGTCGGCTGAAGGTCAGGACGTCATACTTATAGACCCCGAAGAATCAAAACTGCAAGCCATCGACTCAAACTATAACCTGATGACGATGACAGGACGCACCACTGCCTTCAAAGTGCTGAAAGAAGCGCAGACCAGCAAGGCAGACCTGTATATTGCCGTCACCCCGTTCGAGACGCGCAACATTGTATCGTGTTCCATGGCGAAAAATCTCGGGGCACGGAAAACAGTCGCGCGCATCGACAATTATGAGTTTATGAAGCCTGAATACAAACCGTATTTCAAGAGCCTCGGAGTGGATGACCTTATCTACCCCGAATATTTCGCATCGACCGAAATCATATCTGCAATACGGCATTCATGGGTACGCAACTGGTTCGAGCTATACAACGGAGAGCTTCTGCTGACCGGCGTGAAACTCCGGGAAAACGCCAAACTAATCAACATACAACTCAAAGACCTCGCACAAAGCGGGCATCCATTCCATGTGTCAGCCATACGCCGCCGTCACGAGACAATAATCCCACGAGGCAACGACCATCTTGAGGCCGGCGACATCGTGTATTTCACGACATTGAAAGGAAATATCAACAAAATCATCGATGCATGCGGCAAGCATCCCGTAAACATAAGAAAAATACTCATTATGGGCGGCAGCAGGATAGCAGTAAGACTCGCTGACATGCTTGACAACTCATACGACATAAAAATCATAGAGACAGACAAGGAGAAGTGTCTGAAACTGGTCAATCAGTTGCCTTCCAACTGTTCTGTAGTCAACGGCGACGCACGCGACCTTGAGCTGCTAAAAGAAGAAGGGATTGCCAACTATGACACATTCATCGCACTAACCGACAGCTCGGAAACCAACATCCTTGCATGCCTGACAGCGAAGGAATCCGGTGTCCCGAAAACAATCGCGGAAGTGGAAAACATACAGTTCATAGCAGCCGCTGAAAACCTTAACATCGGAACAGTAATAAACAAAAAGCTGCTTGCCTCAAGCACCATCTTCCAGATACTGCTTGATTTCGACTCATCAAATGCGAAATGTCTTGCATTAGCCGATGCCGAGGTGGCTGAGCTCGTAGTGAAAGAAGGCTCAAAAATAACGAAAGCATCAGTAAAAGACTTGAAGCTTTCACAAGACATGACAATCGGCGGACTGATACGCAACGGCAAAGGGATGCTGGTTGACGGGCACACACAGATAATGCCAGGCGACCATGTGCTTGTATTCTGTCTGTCAGGAGCCATACATAAAATAGAAAAAATGTTCAATTAAGCTACCGCTATGATTTTTCCACGAAAAGGAAATATTAATTTCAAGGTAATATTCCGCATCCTCGGAATGTTGCTGCAAATCGAAGCCGGATTCATGCTCGTCCCGTTGGCGGTATGCTACATATATTCCGAATTCAGCGAAGCGGTAAGCTTCCTGATTTCCATAGGCATAACAGCCGGTTGCGGAATACTGCTCATGCTTTTCACCAAATCGCGCGACAACGATATGGGCAAAAGGGAAGGAATACTGCTTACGGCTCTCACATGGGTGCTTTTCTCCCTATTCGGAATGCTGCCTTTCATTTTGGGAAGCGCAAAACTTGATGTGGCATCAGCTTATTTCGAGACAATGTCAGGATTCACCACCACCGGAGTCTCCGCAATAGCTTCAGTCGAAGACGTGTCACACGGGATACTGATGTGGCGCGCAATAACCCATTTTGTCGGTGGAATGGGTATCATTCTGTTCACGCTGGCTGTAATT
>JADIMC010000061.1 GCA_017694955.1 Candidatus Limisoma faecipullorum | reverse complement strand
TAGTGCTTGATGATTTGCGCCTTAATGTCGTCGAGCGCAAGGTTCGTTTCCCTCGCCTCCACGTTCTTGCTCTTGACACGGTTTCCCTTTGCGTCCCCATAATATCTTTGGGATGCCCACTTGCAACTGAACTGCGCCACCGTCCCGTTGATTGTAACCCGTCCCATGATGGGGACAATTCCGTTCTTTTCCTTGCTGCCGTTCGCATAGAACAGCACACGAAATGTGCTCCTTGCCATACTCGTTCTTTTTGGGTTGTAAAACTATAAATCAACGAGTTAAACCTTGACAAGCAAACCTATGCAGAACGGCGTAAACGGGACGAAAAGTGTTAAATCTGCATTTCTGACGGGTAACGAATAGGAAACCGTTCTATTTCTCTAATCCGCTTTGGAACGCTTTTCAGCCCTCAGCCCTATTTCCGTAATTTTCTCCTAACTGCTTAAATCTCAATTCCTATTGCGTTAATCTGCTGATTTTGTTCGATTATTCCAGCGATATTTCGTAATTTTGCGGAAATTTTTCAAGAAAAAGTTTCTTAGCAGATTGATTGAAAATGAAGGTACTTAAATTTGGAGGTACATCTGTCGGGACGGCAGAGCGTATTAAGCACGTTGCCGGATTGGTTTCAGGGCGTGGTAAGAATATTATAGTGTTGTCGGCAATGGCTGGTACGACCAATACTCTTGTTGAAATATCCGGGTATTTGTTTAAGAAAAATGTAGAAGGGGCGAAAGAGACTATCAATAATCTTGAGCGGAAGTACTTTCAGACTATCGCGGAACTTTATGATGACGCCGAGTTGCGCAATGAGGCGGAACGCGAAATAAAGGCGTGCTTCAATTATATACGCTCGATGACTAAAGATGTGTTTACTTCATTCGAGGAAAAAGAGATATTAGCTCAGGGCGAAATCATGTCAACTCTGATGATGCATTTATATATGCAAGGCATAGGGGTGAATTCTGCATTGATTCCTGCCTTGGAATATATGCGTACGGATAAGAACGGAGAGCCGGATATGCAGCATATACGTCAGAGGCTAAACAATCTGCTCGACAAGCATCCTGAAGCCGACCTTTATATCACACAAGGATATATTTGCCGTAATGCTTACGGTGAGATCGATAATCTTCAGCGGGGAGGCAGTGACTATTCCGCGTCTTTGATAGGAGCGGCTGTTGGCGCTGAAGAGATTGAAATATGGACAGACATTGACGGTATGCATAACAATGATCCGCGTTATGTGGAAGGAACTAGGCCTGTTGAACGATTAAGCTTTGATGAGGCTGCGGAACTTGCCTATTTCGGAGCGAAAATACTTCATCCTATGTGCGTGCAACCGGCAAAGTATGCGAATATACCGGTACGGCTGCTCAACACGATGGATCCGTCGGCAAAAGGCACGTTGATTGGAAATGATTCTGATTGTGGCGCAATAAAGGCTGTAGCGGCGAAGGACAATATAATAGCCATACGTGTAAGATCCGGAAGGATGCTTTTGGCGTACGGATTCTTGAAAAACGTGTTCGAGACATTTGAAGCGCATAGGACACCTATTGATATGGTTGCGACATCTGAAGTTGGTGTTTCGCTCACTATCGATTCGGATAAGAATCTTGACAGCATATTGGAGGATTTGCGGAAATTCGGCACTGTCACGGTTGACCGCGATATGGTGATAATATGTGTGGTTGGCAGTTTCGACTGGAAGAATTGCGGCTTTGAAGCAAATGTCATAAGCGCACTTAAGGATATTCCTGTCAGAATGATTTGTTATGGAGGAAGTGACTGTAACATTTCCTTCCTTGTCAGGAAGGAAGACAAGGTGAAGGCGCTGAATCTTTTAAGTGAAAAATTGTTTGATTAAAGTTTGTTATGGCATATTTCCCGACGGACAAATTTAAAGAGATTGCGACACCATTCTATTATTATGATATGGCGCTTTTGAGGCAGACATTGCAGACTGTGGCTGATTTAGCGGAAAAATTCGGTTGCTATGTCCATTATGCGGTAAAAGCTAATCCTAATCTGAAAATTCTGACGACGGTCAGAGAATATGGCATTGGTGTTGACTGTGTCAGTGGTGGTGAAATACGGGCGGCTGTAGATGCCGGTTTCACGGGAGAAAGGATAATGTTTGCGGGAGTGGGCAAGACTGATGCGGAGATTGAGCTTGCCCTTGAAACTAACATTCGTTGTTTCAATGTGGAATCCTTGCCTGAGCTTGAGAATATCAATGCCATTGCGGCGCGAATGAACAGGATGGCGCATATAGCAGTGAGAGTGAATCCGAATATCGACGCGCATACGCATCAGTATATCACGACTGGTTTGAGTGAGAATAAGTTCGGTATAGAAGTTGGCGAGCTTGAAGAGTTCGTTAAGAAAGCTTTGTCAATGAAGAATGTCGATTTATGCGGTGTGCATTTCCATATTGGCTCGCAAATTCGTGATGATGAGCCGTTTGTGATGCTTTGTAAGAAAGTGTCTGAAGTGCTTGTGCTTATGGAGAAGGCTGGTGCGTTGATTTCCATTGTGGATGTCGGAGGGGGCCTGGGTATAGATTATGACAATCCTGACGGCAATCCGGTACCTGATTTTGAACGCTATTTCAAGATATTCAAGGATAATTTGCGGTTAAAACCGGATCAGCAGCTTCATTTCGAGCCGGGTCGGTCGATTGTTGGGCAGTGTGGCTCTTTAATTACCCGTGTGTTGTACGTGAAGGAAGGAGTATCTAAAAAATTTGCAATCGTTGATGCCGGTATGAATGATCTGTTGCGTCCTGCATTGTACCATGCTCATCACAAAATAGACACCATCACCTCTGATAGTGCCGTGGACGATGTCTATGATGTGGTTGGTCCTGTTTGTGAGTCTTCTGATTGCTTTGCAAATGACGAGCGCCTTTCCTTGATTTCAAGAGGCGATATGCTTGCACTACGTTCGGCAGGCGCTTATGGCGAAGCTATGGCGTCGCGCTACAATTGCCGTCCGTTGCCGGCGAGTGTGTTCTCTGACGGGTTATAGGGCAGATTCTATTTCTGCTGTCAGTGAGCTTGCAGATTGTATTCCTGATTTGCGCCATAGCGGTTTGCCGTTCTTGAACAGGATGAATGTCGGCACTGCCTGTATCTGGTAGTTTGCCGCTATCGTCTGGTTTTTATCGACATCGATTTTTATAATGCGCGCTTTGTCGCCGACTCGTGTTTTCACCTCGTCAAGGATTGGATGCATGCGTTGGCACGGACCGCACCAAGTTGCGTAGAAGTCAACCAATGTCGGTTGGCTCGATGAGATTAATTCATTGAATGATTCTGCCATAATAGTCGTTTCTTATTATTGTTTATGAATGAAAAACGTAAAAGGGGCGGTGATGGTTCATTTTATGCTATCTGATGCGGTAAATAAATGCATTATTTGAGGCTGTTGGCGGCTTAAGAGTTGAAATCGGATGATATACTTCGTCTCAGGTGTTGCAGATTTGACAATATTGCATTACCTTTGCAAAACTTTTTGGAGGAAATATTTTTTCGGGGTCCAGTAGCTCAGCTGGATAGAGCAACAGCCTTCTAAGCTGTGGGTCGTGGGTTCGAATCCCGCCTGGATCACGATGACAGGGTGCCGGTCTTTCTGATTGGCACCC
>JADIMC010000006.1 GCA_017694955.1 Candidatus Limisoma faecipullorum | reverse complement strand
GGTGAAAACATACAGCGTCAATGGCAGGATTTCACCGCGCTGCGGCGATTCGGTAACCCCCTCGGCACTTCGTGCCACTCCCCCTATTTGCTCCGCAAACAGAGGGAGACACTCTCTGCTGCTACCTATATTTATACATTGACCGATAGACCTATGGGCTGACATCGATGGAAATCGCAGCCCATAGCCTCTATGTCCCGATGCGCAGCCTCTTTAAGGCTGATTTATTTGCTGCACATTTCCGACGGCTGAAGCCGCCGGTTACCTGAGCGGAGGGAGCCTTTTCGAGGCTCTTCTTGGATGTAATGCCCGCCGCTATGCGGCCGTGTGGTGGATGGTGTGATTTCAGTTGGTGAGGCGGGAGAGGTCGGTGCCAGCGGGTGACTGGTAGGCGCGTAGGCCGAATTGCGCCAGTGATGCGTAGGCATATTCCATTACCTCCGCCTTGAAATGCTCGAAATCGACCCACGCCGTGCGGGTGGTGAAGCAATAGATCTCAATCGGCAGACCGTGGTTTTCCGACGGTTGCTGGCGCACCATCAGGTGGGGCAGGGGCGTCACTTCCGGGTGGTTGCGCAGATAGGTTTCGACGAAATATCGGAAATAGTGAAGGTTGGTGAGCCTTCCGCCGCCTATTGCCTTGGAAAACTCTTCCGGAACGAGTTTTTGCAACCGTTTTTCCTCCTCGCTGTCGCAAAAGTGTATGGTATTGATGTCGATGAGGATTTTCTCGTTCATCCGGCGGGCTTTCGACTCGCGCATCTTCCGCATATTGCGGAATGATTCGCTGATAAACAGGAATGACGGTATGGTGACGATGGAATTGTCCCAGTTAAGCACTTTCACGAGATTCAGAGTCACTTCCATCACTTCGCCGTTCGCTCCGTATTTTTCCATTATTATCCAGTCGCCGGGACGCAGGGTGTCGTAAGCGTTGATTTGCACACCCGCGACCAATCCCATGATAGTGTCCTTGAACACAAGCATCAGCACTGCCGCCGACGCTCCGAGTCCGGTGAGCAGTATGTCGAGCCGTTTGTCGATTATTATGCTGATTATCAGAATCAGTCCGACAGCGATGACAATCACTTTCAGCATCTGGTAGAACACTTTCAGCGGGCGGTTGCGCATCAGGTCGTAGTCGTTGGATATATGGTAGAACGACGATATGAACGCATTTACAAGTTTGATGCATACGGCGATTATCGCCACTTTGCAGAGCTTGTCGATGAGAATGAGCGCGACAGGCTTGTCGGTGAAAGCAATCGGAAGGAATATATGGAGAAATATTATAGGTACGAGATAGCACACCACGCCAAGCACCTTATCGTTGAGCAGGTGGTCGTCCCATTTGGCGGATGTGGCGCTCACCATACGCTTCAGCACCGGGATAATGATTTTCTTCATTATGAAGTATGCGATAATGCAGATTACGCATACAGTAGCGATTATCGCCAGACGTTGAGGGGTGGCGATATTTTCCGGGCTGATGTTGTATTGGTGGAGTAATGCGCTCAGTCCTTCCATAGTGTGTTATTTTTTCTTCTTGTCTTCCGGGGCGAACTCATTTTTATAAACGATTGGAACGCGTGGACGCTTCATTGCGCGGACAACGAGGATTATTCCGGCAATGATGAACGGTATGCTCAGAATTTGACCCATATTGAGAACCATTCCCATTTCAAATGCCTCTTGCGGGTTCTTGATGTATTCGATAAGAAAACGTGCGGTGAAACAGCCTATGAAAAATATGCCGGTAAGCAATCCCTGACGCTCTTCGGAGTTGCGCCGCCAGTACATGAACATCAGTAGCCCGAACAAGGCAAAGTAGCAGAGAGCTTCATAAAGCTGTGTCGGGTGCGACGGCAGACTGAAAACAGGTTCTGCGCCCTGCATCCATTCATTGAGGTTGGTGATGAACCGGAAGCCCCATGGCAGGTCGGTTACGTGTCCGTAAATTTCGTGGTTGAACAAGTTGCCAAGGCGTATTAATCCACCAACGAAAGCTACCGGGACAACCAAACGATCCAAAGTCCATAGCGGATTGCGCTTAGTGACATAATATGAATAGATGAATATTCCGATTATTATTCCTATTGCGCCGCCGTGGCTTGCAAGGCCGCCTTCCCAAACTTTGAATATGTCGATGAGATGAGTGGAGTAGTATTCGTCCCACGCGTAGAAAAACACGTGGCCGAGACGCGCTCCCACCACAGTGCAAATCACGACGTAGATGAACAGAGAGTCAACCCAACTGTTCTTTTCTCCCTCGTGTTTGAACATCTTTGCTATGAGCCATACACCGAAAATGAATCCGATGGCGAACATCAGGCCGTACCAGCGGATTGTGACCGGATGGGATATGAAATCTGGGTTGAAAGTCCAAGTTATGAAGTTTGCTATCTGTGCTGTCATATTGATTTCGATTAAAAATGTGGCGTAAAGTTACGGATTTATTTCAACAAATCAAGTCGTGGTTATAGCATAAGCTCATAGTCGGCCACGTCTAACCATCTGCCGAATTTTTGTCCCACTTGCTCGAAATGCGACACTTTCTTGAATCCGAGCCGCTCGTGAAACTGGCAGCTTTCCTCGTTCTCGGCAGTGATACAGGCTATCAGGGCGTGGTATCCACGATTGCGGCATTCTTTTATTAGCTGTGTCATAAGCCGTGTTCCCAAGCCTTTTCCTTTTGCTTCGGATGCAAGATAAATTGTTGTTTCCAAAGTCTTGCAGTATGCTGCCCGCTCTTTCCAAGGATGCGCATAGCAATATCCTATGAGTTTTCCGTTGTTTTCTGCCACTAAATACGGAAAATATGAACTTATTTCTTCGATTCTTTTTCTCATATCTTCCGCAGAAAGCGGTTGTGTCTCGAACGATATGGTTGTTTCGAGTATGTAGCGGTTGTAGATTCCAGCAATCTGTGCGGCATCATCCGGGCGTACTTCTCTTATCATTCGTGGATTATATTTAGATGTTTGTGTATTTTGATTCGATAATACAGGATTCCCACAAAATCGGCTATGAACCATCCGATTGGTATCGACCACCATATTCCGCTTACTCCGATGCTCGGTATGGCCGATAGCCAGTAGGAGAGTGCTACGCGTATGCCGAGGGAAAGCACTGTCAGCACCACTGACATTTCCGGCATCCGTATGGCACGGTAGTAGCCGTAAAGCAGGAAAAGAATACCGATTCCGATGTAGAACGAGCCTTCTATGCGCAAATACTGTATGCCGATATTGATGATTTCAACTTCTTCCGGCGCGATGAATATCATCATCAATTGTTTTGCGAAAATAAAAACAATCAGCGTGATTGTCAGTGAGAATATTATGGTGGTTATGAATGCGCTGCGTATGCCTTTTTTAATGCGGTCGGTTTTTTCCGCGCCGAAATTCTGTGCCACGAAAGTGGAGAAAGAATTGCCGAATTCCTGTACGGGCATATATGCGAACGAGTCGATTTTCACGGCTGCCGCGAATGCGGCCATCACAGCCAGGCCGAAGCTGTTCACAAGTCCTTGTACCATAAGTATCCCGAAATTCATTACTGATTGCTGCACACATGTAAGCGACGAGAACGATATGATTTCTTTCAGGCTGGAACGGCTGAAAACCATATCATTATGCGTAAGTTTCAGTTCCGGACGTTTGAGGTGGGTAAAAACTATTATCCCTGCGGCGGCTACGGCTTGCGATGCTACCGTGGCTATCGCCGCTCCTTCGATTCCCATATCGAAGGATAGTATGAGTATCAGGTCGAGGGCGATGTTCAGTACCACGGAAACTGACAGGAAAATCAACGGAGTCACGGAATCGCCGACAGCACGGAGCAGGGCGGCATAGAAATTGTAGAGGAATGTGAAAATGATTCCTCCGTAGATGTAGAGAAGATATGTGCGCATCAGCGGCTCTACGTCGCCGGGAACTTGCAGCCAGACGAGTGTCTCGTCAAGAAAGATGAAAGCGACAGCGTTTAATGCCAGTGTAATGATTCCTATGAATATGAACGAGACGAATATGCTTTGCCGCAATTTCTCATATTTTCCGGCTCCGAATTGCAGTGAAAACACTGTGCCGGCACCCATCGACAGTCCGAGCAATATCGATATGATGAACACCATCAGCGTGTAGGCGGAACCGACGGCGGCAAGAGCCTGTGTGCCGATACATTGTCCTACGATTATCGTGTCGGCGATGTTGTAGCATTGCTGTAGCAATGCTCCGGCAATCATCGGGACTGTGA
>JADIMC010000060.1 GCA_017694955.1 Candidatus Limisoma faecipullorum | reverse complement strand
TTATGATGCAGGTATATTACGACCGCACCTACAACGAGGGCATCAAGGATTACGACAAAGTGTTCATGGCTTACAATGTGACTGACGAATACGGCGATTTCACATCGATGAGCCCGCCAATGATGGAATTCATAGCCGGACGCTCGCCCCACATCAAGGACTATGCCTACACCGACTATATGGGTATGGCCTATACCTTCTACGTAGAAGACAAGGCCGTGAAGGACAAGCTTCTGATGGTGTCGCCAAGCTTCCCGGAAGTGTTCGGTTTCGAGATGGTGGCCGGAACTATCGACTGCATGAAAGACATGAAGTCGGGCATCATACCGGAAAGTTTCGCGCGCCGCTACTTCGGCTCGATAGACGTGGTGGGCAAGACACTGACGCGTGACAGCAGCATCATCGTGGGCGGCGTATACAAGGATCTTCCTGCCAACAGCTCGATGAAAAACATCGTCTATTCCCCGATTAATCCGGCGTGGTACGCCAACCTGTGGGAAAGCTGGGGTTTCAACAGCTTCACAATGTACATCAAAGTGGATGACCCTTCGGCAATCGACGGCATCCGGGAGAGCGTCAACGCCGGTTTGAAAGAAATAAATTCGGAGATGCGCAAAGGAATCGACTATGTTTCTTTGAAAGATTTGCATTACACAAAGGAGATTAGCGGATTGTTGGAAGCCCCCGTGAAAGAATCGACGGAGCAGATGCTCATATCGATTGCCATCCTGACAATCCTGATTGCAGTGATAAATTTCACTAACTTCTCCAACGCCCTTATCCCGGTGAGAATCCGCTCAATCAACACCCGCAAGATTATGGGTGCTACGCGGAGGTCGCTCACGCTGTCGCTCGTGGCGGAATCGGCATTGACAAGCGTCGTGGCATGCCTGCTGGCGTTCCTTTTCGTGGAATTGCTGTCGATGACTTCGTTCGTCAACATAACCACTGCCGGAATATCGCTTACTGGATACTTGCCCGTTACGGTGCTGACCATTGCGATAGCCGTGCTTACCGGAATCTTCGCGGGGATAATACCGGCGTTGAGAATGACTTCCTACTCGCCTGCCGTGGTGCTTAAAGGCAATTTCGGGCTGTCGCCCAAAGGGCAGATGATGCGCAACGTGATGGTGGGCTTCCAGTTCTTCGTGGCCGCCGCCCTCATCGTGGCAGCGAGCCTGATGCAGAAGCAGCGCGACTATATGACGCGCTCCATCGACTATGGCTTCGACAAGGACGAGATTGTGGTGTGCGACATCAATCCGCCGGCCAACACCCCGGCCGACAAGTCAACCATTGTCAACGACATGCGCGCGTTGCCATTCGTGAAGGACGCATCGGCATCGTGGAGCGTACTTGCCGAAGACGATAACTCGCAAGGCTGGATATTCCAGACGCCCGAAGGCGACCGGATAGACCCGCGCACCATGTTCTGCGGCAGCGGATATATGACGACGATGGGTATCAAGATATTAGAAGGCCGCGACTTCAACGACAGCGACACGGCGGCGGTGATAATCAACAAATTGACAGCAGAGAAGTTCGGCGACGTTATGAATGTCGGCAAGCAGATAAATTTCGGAAAACAGCGCTTCACGGTGGTAGGAATCTGCGACAACGTCATCTACTCGTCGCTCTACAATCCTACCGAGCCGGTTATGTTCGTCGATATGCCATATCCACTGGGTAATCTGAACGTGCGGGTGCGCAAAGGCACCAATATGTTCGAGGCAATGGACGGCATCCGCAAGGTGCTCGACGGCTACGACCCCGGCTATCCGTTCAAAGTGAGAATCTACGACCAGATTATGGATGCCACATACCAGAAAGAGCGCAAGCTGACCACGCAAATCACCCTCTTTTCAGCCCTTGCAGTGCTGATAAGCGTGATGGGAGTGTTCGGGCTGGTGATGTTCGACAGCGAGTACCGCAAGCGCGAGATTGCCGTGCGCAAGGTGTTCGGGGCGACGACATCGGGCGTCGTGGGAATGTTCAACACGAAATATCTGCGTATACTGGCGGTTGGCTGCGTGCTGTCGATACCGGCGGCATGGTATTTCACTGACAAATGGATGCAGAATTTCGCCTACCGCACGGAGATGAGCTGGTGGATCTACGCGCTCGCCTTCGCGGGGCTTGCCATCATAACGGTTGCCACCGTGAGCTACCAGTGCCGGAAGATTGCGCACACAAACCCGGTTGAGAGCTTGAAATACGAATAATATTGCCGCCGTTAGCGGCAAGGTTATAGTTGCCTGAGGCAACAGGTTATTGGTTAAAGGTTATCATCGACACGATATGCGACCCGCAACCAATTGACTGGAAAAATAACCTCTAACCAATAACCCTTAACCACCGCCAAAGGCGGTCAAAGATAAAATTATGGATATAGAAATAAAGAAAAAAGGATTCAGACTGACAGGCAAGCAATGGATATATGCTGCCGTGGCAGTAGCCGTGATAGTTGTGTTGATAATAGCGGTCTATGGCAACCGCTCGTCGGTGATGCGAATAGACCGGGAATCGGTGATGACCGGCACGGTGATTTCCGGCGAGTTCAACGACTACATACGCGTCGTGGGGCAGGTGCAGCCCATAACTTCGTTGCAGCTTAGCCCGGAGGAGGGCGGCATAGTGGAGCAGATTTTCTTGGAAGAGGGAGCTGCCGTGAAGAAGGGCGACCCCATAGTGAAGCTGCGCAATTCCAATCTCGACCTTGAAATACTCAACGCCGAGGCCAACCTCGCCGAGAAGCAGAACTTCCTGCGCAACACGCAGGTGACGATGGAGCAGGACAAGCTCAACAACCAGACTGAGAAGATACAGCTCCAGATGGAGGAACGCCAGAAGAAGCGCACTTACGAGCAATACCAGCGGCTGTATAAGGAAGACTTGGTGTCGAAAGAAGACTACCTGAAGGCGAAAGAGGACTACGAGCTGACCGTGGAGAAGCGCAAATTGGTGGACGAGCGGCTGAAGCAGGACGAGCTGTACCGCAACATACAGATCACGCAGCTTGAGGACGACCTTGAGAATATGCGCCGCAGCCTTGCGATGATACGCGAGCGGCGCGACAAGCTGACGGTGTGCGCGCCCATCGACGGCGAATTGGGAATGCTCGACGTGGAGCCCGGGCAGAATGTCATTTCCGGGCAAATGATAGGCCGCATCAATGTGCTTACAGGACACAAGATAGAGGCTGACATCGACGAGCATTACATCGACCGCGTGGTGCCGGGATTGGAGGGACGCTTCGAGCGGCAGGACAGCACATATATGCTGCGGGTGAAGAAAGTATATCCCGACGTGCGCGAGAACAAGTTCCAGACCGATTTCGAGTTTGCAGGCAAGCGTCCGGACAACATCCGCACCGGGCAGTCCTACTACATCAACCTGCAGCTCGGCGAGCCTACTAAAAGCGTGATGCTTCCGCGCGGCACTTTCTTCAACGAGACGGGCGGCACGTGGATATTCGTGCTCGACAAGGACGGCGACACCGCGCACCGCCGCAGCATAAAGATAGGACGGCAGAATCCGCAGTACTACGAGGTGATAGAAGGCTTGAACCCCGGAGAGAAAGTGGTGCTTTCAGGCTACGAGATGTTTAAGAACTGCGACGAGCTTATCTTGAAGTAATAAATTGATTACAAACTAAATAAAAAATATAACTATGCTTATTCAGACAGAAAAACTTACGAAGAAATTCCGCACAAGCGAAGTGGAGACAATTGCGGTCAACAACCTTGATTTTGAAGTGGAAGAAGGACAGTTTGTGGCGATTATGGGTCCGTCGGGCTGCGGGAAGACCACGCTGCTCAACGTGCTGGGACTGCTCGACACCCCGACATCGGGAAAATACATACTCAACGGCAAGGACGTGACCACCCTCGGAGAGCGCGACCGCACATATCTGCGCCGCGGGAAAATCGGCTTCATTTTCCAGAGCTTCAACCTGATTGACGAGCTCACCGTGCAGGAAAACATCGAGCTTCCGCTGACATACCTTAAAATCAAGGGCGATGAGCGCAAGCAGAGAGTGTTGGAAATAATGCGCCGTATGGAGATTAGCCACCGTGCCAAGCATTTCCCGCACCAGCTCTCAGGCGGTCAGCAGCAGCGTGTGGCGATAGCGCGTGCAGTGGTTTCCAACCCTGACCTGATACTTGCCGACGAGCCGACCGGTAATCTCGACTCGAAAAACGGCGTGGAAGTGATGAACATCCTTACCGAGCTCAATAAGGCTGGTACTACGGTGGTGATGGTGACCCACAACCAGCGCGACGCCGGCTACGCGCACCGCGTCATCGACATGCTCGACGGCGAGATAATCTCCACGGTAATCAACAAGGAGTGATGTCTTGCCTCCACCGGCGGCAAGGCCATAGCCGCCTACGGCAATATGCCATATGGCAATAAGGTTAAAAACAATATTAAACTAAATGCAATGAAACAATTCATCCGAAACATATTGTTCGCTTTCCGGCGTTTCAAGCTGTCGGCAGTCCTCAACCTGTTGGGGCTGTCGCTGGCATTTACCGTATTCAGGATAATCATGATGCAGGTGTATTACGACCGCACCTACAACTCCTCCGTACCCGATGCCTACAATCTCTACCTGCTCAGCTACAATCAGGACGGACAATCCAACGTGTTCATCAACGCGCCGATGTTCGACAAGGTGCGCACGATGTCGGCGCACGTGAAGGAAGCGTCGTTTGTAATGCCGTTCTGGCAGGAAGGCTCTGCCAAAATCAACGGCAATTATGTCCCGCTCCCCACAATGAGAGCCGACACCGCATTTCTGAAAATGATGGGTTGCCGGATGATTGCAGGCTCGATAAAAAGCATTGCCGAAAAAAACACGGTGATAATTCCTGAAAGCCTCGCGTTGAAATATTTCGGTGGAATCGACATTGTGGGCAAACGCCTCTCTGATGATATAGATGTGCAAATCGGCGGAATATATAAGGATTTTCCCGACAATTGCTCGGCAAAAAACGCGGTTTATATTGACTCTGATTTTGAATACTGGCTTGAACAGCCGAGCGAGACAAGTTTCGCCGGAATCTACAGGATAGACAATCCTGATGCCGTGGCAAAGCTTACCGCGTCGCTCGACAGCTTGGCCGAAGCAGAGGCGCGGGAATGGAAAACAGATGTAAAGGAGACATACACCTTCATACCCCTGTCGGAAGTGCATTATGCGAAAAATCTCGGAAACACCATTCTGTCGGAACAAGTCAATCAGGATACGGAAAGGATTCTGATGTCGGTAGCCATAGTGGTACTGGTAATAGCGTTCATCAACTTCACCAATTTCTCGGTAGCTCTTGTACCTGTCCGAATCAAGGATGTGAACACACGGAAAGTGTTCGGAGCGACAACCAAAGGGCTGCGAGGAATGCTCGCAGGAGAGTCCGTGGCGATTGCCGTATGCTCGTTCCTGCTGTCGCTGCTGATATTGTGGATACTTTCCACCACGTCGGTCAACAACCTTTCCGATGCCGGCATAAGCATTGCGGAATATTTCCCGGTTGTCGCAGCCACAGCGTTGTCGGCCATTGTCTTAGGAGTGGCGGCAGGTCTGTATCCGGCAATCCGGCTCACTTCCTATTCCCCGGCAGTAGCCTTGAAAGGGAATTTCGGATTGTCGCCGAAAGGACAATTCTTCAGAAGTGCGATGGTATGCATTCAGTTGTTTGCATCTTCAGCTTTGATTATAACGGCTGCGCTTATCAGCAAGCAGCGGGATTTTCTCCTCCATACCGACTACGGCTTCGACAAGGACGAGCTTATAGTGTTCGGCACAGGGATGGGTGTCAAGGACAATCTTGAAGCCGTGACCAACGAAATCAAGCAATTGCCGGAAGTGGACAACGTGGCATACTCACGGTTCGCGTTAGGCACCTCCAGCGGAATGATGACATGGGGACGCACAATCAACGGCAAGTCGATTAGTTTCGCCTCCATCCCAGTAACGTCCGGTTTCTTGAAAACAATGGGAATAAAGCTGGTTGAAGGACGCGACTTCCTGCCCAACGACACCAACGCCATCATTTTCAACCGCGCCGCCCAAAAAGAATTGCCACGCGAGATACAAGTTGGGGCAGATGCCTTCGGGGCGCGCATAATAGGCATCTGCGAGGATATCAACCATCTCGCTCTATGGACGGAAGCGTCGCAGCCGATGGCACTCAACTGCATAAAAGGCTGGGACAACAATTCTGTCGGCTACGTGCGCGTCAAGAAAGGGGCGAATATGTTCGACGCGATGGCAGGAATCAGAAAGGTAATTGAAAAATATGAGCCGGAATATCCGAATGTGGTCGGATTATACGACCAGATGCTTGAGCGTACCTACCAGAAAGAGTCGCGGCTGACGAGGATGATTACGCTGTTCTCGTCGCTGGCGGTGCTGATAAGCGTGATGGGAGTGTTCGGGCTGGTGCTGTTCGACAGCGAGTACCGCAAGCGCGAGATTGCCGTGCGCAAGGTGTTCGGCTCTACGACGGCAGGGATAATCCGGATGTTCAACGTCAAATATCTGAAGATACTTTTCGTCGGATTCGTGATTTCCGTGCCGGTGGCGTGGCATTTCGTCAACGAATGGATGCAGAATTTCGCCTACCGCACCACGATGAGCTGGTGGGTGTTTGCCTTGGCATTCGTCGGGCTGGCTGTGATAATCGTGGCTACCGTCACCTACCAGTGCTACAAGATAGCGCGGGCAAATCCGGTGGAGAGCCTGAAATATGAATGATATTTGTCAGTCTGGCTGTCATATTGTATATTTGTAACAAAAAGTTGGCTATGAAGAGAATTATTTTAGGAGCGGTGATGATGTTATTGTCCTTAGGTGGTTATGCTGCCACACGCACCGTGAATGTAGGAAAGTTCACTGCAATTGAATTGAACAGTTATGTAAATGTAGTGTTCAGACAGCAGAAAAGTGGCGGACAGGCGACAATCGAAGGCAAAAGCAACGAGATTGTCAACGATGTGGTCATAGAAGTGAAAGGCAGCACTCTGGTCATCGACACAAAAAACAAGAAATGGAAATTGGGCGATGGCTGGAAATATGCCGCTACCGTCACTGTGGCAAGCCCTGAAATCAATGGCTTGGAAGTGAACGGCTCAGGCAGTTTGAATGCCGGCGATCTGAAAACGGTCAATCTGTCGATGACGTTGAACGGCAGCGGAAGCATTTCGGCTGGTGCCGTGGATGTATCGGCTGCGAATGTGAAGGTCAACGGCTCGGGTGAGGTATCTGTCACTACGTTGGAATCCACGAATGTGTCTGCAAGGTTGAATGGCAGCGGTGATATTGAGATTGGTAACATTGTCTCTTCTGCCTCTGTTCTCGATCTGAATGGTTCGGGAGATGTGAAGGTCAACGGGCTGAAGGCTACTAATGTCGATGTGCGGCTCAACGGCAGCGGCGACTTGAACATCGGCAATTGTACGGCATCGGCTGTCACAGCCGGCTTGTCGGGGTCGGGCGACCTGCGTCTGTCGGGAGTTTCGGCCACTACGGTGACAGCGGAGCTTGAAGGCTCAGGCGATTTGACCCTTTCGGGAAAGGCTAATTCCGCAGATTTGTCGTTGTCGCGGTCGGGCGACCTGCGTGCCGGCAACCTTGTCTGTCGTACGGTTGTGGCTTCGGTTGACGGCTCGGGCGATATCACCTGCCATGCCACTGAATCTGTAAGCACGAAGGTAAGGGGTAGTGGCGACATCTCTGTAAAAGGGAATCCCGGAAAGAGGATTGTGAAGAAAGATTAACCATAAACCGATATGCTGAAGAGAATAGCGTTTATTTTGATTTCCGTAGTCCTGTTGCAGGCTTGCAGGACTACGGAAGAAAACTATAGGTCGTCGTATGAGATTGCCACAGAGAAAATGAGGGCGGACGAGACTGGCGGGCTCGACAGGGAGACATATAACAAGATTCTTGAGCAGCAGCGTCCGCGGGCGACGGTAGTAGGTACGGATTCCGTGCCGATGGTAAGCGGCTATGCGTGGCAGTTCTACGGCGAGGAGTATCCGTTGTGCAAATATAATGTCGTGGTCGGGGCGATGAAACAGCAGTTCAACGCAAAGGCATTTTGCGACCGTTTGCGTGCGGAAGGCTGCGAGTCATACGTGATGGCAGACCGTAACAAGAATTACTACATCGTTGCTGCCGGGTTCAACGACCTGCAAAAAGCCGCCGATTATTTGAAGACGGTGGCTTCGCGCATATCGTTCAAGTTGCCGATTGATGAGCCTTATATCTATGACACTGCCCGTATTTATGTGAAGCCGGTGGTAAAATGACTACTGTCGGCCGGTTTCCGGATTGATGAATCCAGGGTCGGGAAAGTGCATTCTTGCCATTGTCAGACCGTTGTCGTTGGCGTATTTCAGTATGTTTT
>JADIMC010000059.1 GCA_017694955.1 Candidatus Limisoma faecipullorum | reverse complement strand
ACTTATATCAAATAGATGTGGCAATCATTTTGAGACATTGATTGAAGGAGTTAATGGATATTCATTTGACCCGACGAATAAAAATGACATCAAAAATTCCTATGAAAATTTAATTAAACAAAAAAGCAAATGGAAAGAAATGGGAGAAAGAGGTCGAGAATTATATAACCAAAATTTCAAACAATCAGTAGTTATTCCCAAATTTTGTTCTGCCCTACAACAACGATGAGACTGCTCCAGATAAACGTGACGGCTAACAGCGGCTCTACCGGCAGGATTGCCGAAGGCATAGGCGAGGCGGCAATGGCTCAAGACTGGGAAAGCTACATTGCCTACGGGCGACATGCCAATCCCGGAAAGTCGCGATACATCCGCATAGGCAACGATTGGAGCGTAAGATGGCACGGCATAGAGTCGCGGCTGCTCGATCGCCATGGGCTCGCCTCACGGATAGCGACAAAGGAGCTGATCAGGCAAATGGAAAGCATCAATCCCGACATCGTGCACCTGCACAACATCCACGGCTATTATATCAACTACCCGCTGCTGTTCGACTACCTGCGGCAGAGCGGCAAGCCCGTGGTATGGACACTGCACGACTGCTGGAGCTTCACCGGACATTGCGCTCATTTCGTCACAGCCGGATGCACAAAATGGCAAAGCGAATGCGGCGATTGCCCGCTGCTAAGCGCTTATCCCAAAAGCATCCTCCTCGACAGGTCGAAAAAAAACTATGCTGACAAGCGGAAAGCATTCACATCGGTAAGCAATATGACGATAGTACCTGTCTCCAACTGGATAGACGGATACCTGCATAAAAGTTTCTTACGAAACTACCCATCGACCGTAATCCATAACGGAATCGACACCGGGGCATTCAAGCCGCACGAAGAAAAAGGCAAACGGTTCACCGTGATAGGCGTTTCAGGGGTATGGGACAAATCAAAAGGGCTTGACGACTTCGTTGAGCTGGCAGGAATGCTTCCTGACGACGTGAATATGAAACTGGTAGGAGTAACCTGCCGCCAAAAGGAGAAACTGCCAGGCAACATAACTGGTATCGAGCACACCGAATCCATTGATGAGCTGGCAGAGATATATTCGGAAGCCGACCTGTTTCTTAATCTGACTTATGCAGACACTTTCCCGACAACCAATCTGGAGGCATTGGCATGCGGCACTCCTGTACTTACTTACGACACAGGCGGAAGTCCGGAAGCCGTGACGAAAGAGACAGGTTTCATCGTTCCGCAAGGCGACCTGCGGAGCGTAATGGAAATAATCCGGAAAGTGAAAGATGAAGGTAAATCGCATTACAGCGAGGCGTGCCGCAGACGGGCATTGGAAAATTTCCGCAAAGAAGACCGCTTCAACGACTATATAAAGCTATATGAACGGATAATGGCAAAAGGATGATGATCGAAAGGCAAAAGCAGAAAGCTAATAGCCCATAGCCTTCAGCTTTAAGCCAAGCAAAACTGAACATTAACCAAACAATGATATAATCATGTCAGTATTTAAGGACAAAGTACTATTGATTACCGGAGGAACGGGTTCGTTCGGTAACGCAGTGTTGAGAAGATTCCTCGACTCTGACATCAAGGAGATACGCATATTCTCGCGCGACGAGAAGAAGCAGGACGACATGCGCCACGCCTTGCAAAACCCGAAAGTGAAGTTCTACATCGGCAACGTGCGCGACAAATCGTCGGTCGATATTGCCATGCGCGGCGTTGACTATGTGTTCTCCGCAGCAGCCCTGAAGCAGGTGCCAAGCTGCGAGTTCTTCCCCATCGAGGCAACGCGCACCAACGTGCTCGGCACGGAGAACGTGCTGCTTTCGGCCGTGGAGCACGGCGTGAAGAACGTGGTGGTGCTGTCAACCGACAAGGCCGCCTATCCTATCAACGCGATGGGAATATCGAAAGCTCTGATGGAAAAGGTGGCAATCGCCAAAGGGCGCGAATTGGGCGAGGGAGCGGCAACCACAATCTGTTGCACACGCTACGGCAACGTGATGGCAAGCCGCGGATCTGTTATTCCGCTATGGGTAGAACAAATGATGGAAGGCAAACCAATCACAATAACCGATCCACACATGACACGCTTCATGATGACTTTGGATGACGCCGTGGATCTGGTGGTATATGCATTCACACACGCGCATAACGGCGACCTGTTCGTGCAGAAAGCCCCGGCAGCCACATTAGAGACGCTTGCCACCGCATTGAAGGAAATCTACAGCAAGGTTGACCCGAAATATGGAGAAACAGAAGTAAAGGTAATCGGCACACGACACGGAGAAAAACTCTATGAAACACTTGTAACCCGAGAGGAAATGGTTCGTGCCATAGACATGGGCAATTATTACCGCATACCGTGCGATACCCGCGACTTGAATTACGATAAATTCTTCACTGAGGGCAACGAGGATGTTTCAAAAATTGAGGACTATCACAGTCACAACACACGTCGCCTCGACGTGGATGGGATGAAGGAGCAGCTGATGCGCCTGCGCTTCATACAAGAAGATCTTGGCTTGATTGAACACGCCAAATCACGCGAAATCAGAAGTGAGTAGATATTTTGGCGGAAGGCGGATGGCTATTGGCGAATGGGTAAAAGCGGAAGGATATGGAATGGCTTTTGGCCTTGTGCCTTAGGCTGATGGCTATTGGCTTTTAGCCTTTTGACTTTCAGCTTTCGACCTTCAGCTTTGAACTTTCGACCTTCAGACTTCAGCCATAAAAATAATTATTATGAAAATACTGATTACCGGCGCGAAAGGATTTGTAGGACGCAACTTAGTAGCGCAATTACGCAACATACAATCGGGCAAGGCAAAAAACTACGGTCTATCGCCCGAATTGGAAATTTTCGAGTACGACATCGACAGCAATCCTGCCGATTTGGATGGTTATTGCCGCAATGCCGACTTCGTGTTCAACCTTGCAGGCGTAAACCGCCCGAAAGACCAGACGGAGTTTATGGAAGGCAATTTCGGCTTCGCATCGACCCTGCTCGACTCGCTGAAACGCCACGGCAACACCTGCCCGGTGATGATTTCGTCGTCGATACAGGCAGCCTTGGACAACCCTTACGGGCAAAGCAAAAAAGCCGGCGAGGACCTGATGTTTGAATACGCAAAAGAGACAGGGGCAAAAGTATTGGTATATCGCTTCCCTAACCTGTTCGGCAAATGGTGCCGTCCGAACTATAACAGCGCAGTAGCCACTTTCTGTCACAACATAGCCCACGACCTGCCCATAACGGTCAACGACCCTTCGGTTGTAATGCATCTGGTGTATATAGATGATGTAGTCGATGAGTTCATCCGCGCCCTACAAGGCAAAGAGACCCGTGAAGGCGACTACTGCAAAGTACCCGTAGAGCACGAAATAACGCTTGGCGGAATCGTGGATTTGCTCCATTCGTTCAAAGCAAGCCGCGAAACGCTCGATGTGCCCGACGTAAGCGACCCTCTGGCAAAAAAGCTTTACTCTACGTATCTGTCGTACCTGCCAACCGACAAGTTTAATTACCCTTTAAAGATGAATATCGACAATCGTGGCAGTTTCACAGAAATAATCCGCACAACAAACCGCGGTCAGTTCTCCGTCAACATCTCGAAACCGGGAATAACCAAAGGCCAGCATTGGCATAACACCAAGAACGAAAAATTTGTAGTAGTTAGCGGTAAAGGCGTAATACGTTTCCGCAACATGAACGACCCGGAAAGAAAAGTAATAGAATACTACGTATCAGGAGATAAAATTGAAGTAATCGACACACCGACAGGCTATACCCACAGCATCGTGAATCTCGGCGACACCGACCTTATAACATTCATCTGGTGCAACGAATGCTTCGACCCAAACCGCCCTGACACATATTTTGAAGAAGTATAAACCGATAAAATCATGGACATAAAATTAGATTATTCCGACATAAAATTCAAAAATGACGGAAGACTCAAACTGATCATAATCGTAGGTACACGTCCGGAAATAATACGCCTCGCAGCCGTAATCGACAAGTGCCGCACTTATTTCGACTGCATTCTCGCGCATACCGGACAAAACTATGACTACAACCTGAACGGCGTGTTTTTCCACGATCTGAAACTTAAAGATCCGGAAGTGTATATGGATGCCGTAGGCGACGATCTTGGCGCGACGGTAGGCAACATCATCAACTGCAGCTACAAACTTATGGTGCAAACCCAACCAGACGCCGTACTGGTGCTCGGCGACACAAATAGTTGCCTGTCGGTAATCGCAGCGAAACGCCTCCATATTCCAATTTTCCATATGGAAGCCGGCAACCGTTGCTTCGATGAATGTCTGCCTGAAGAGACAAACCGCCGGATTGTTGACATAATCTCCGATGTGAATATGTGTTATTCCGAACATGCCCGACGCTACCTAAATGCATCAGGAGTGGCAAAAGAACGCACCTACGTCACCGGTTCGCCAATGGCAGAAGTGCTCCACAAAAACCTGTCGGAAATAGAGGCTTCGGATGTACACAAACGTTTAGGTCTGGAAAAAGGCCGCTATATCCTGCTTTCTGCCCACAGGGAAGAAAACATCGATACTGAAAAGAATTTCACATCGCTGTTCAATGCCATCAATGCAATGGCTGAGAAATACGACATACCGATACTCTATTCCTGTCATCCACGCTCGCGTAAACGGCTGGAAGCAAGCGGATTTAAACTCGACAAACGGGTCATACAGCACGAACCGTTAGGATTCCACGACTACAACTGCCTGCAGATGAACGCATTCGCCGTTGTTTCCGATTCCGGCACATTGCCAGAAGAAAGCTCGTTCTTCACATCCGTAGGACATTCTTTCCCGGCAGTATGCATCCGGACATCCACAGAACGCCCCGAGGCATTGGACAAAGGATGCTTCATTCTTGCAGGAATCGACGAGAAATCATTGCTGCAAGCTGTTGACACAGCCGTGGAAATGAACAAGAACAACGACAATGGCATCCCTGTTCCCAACTATGTTGACGAAAACGTTTCCACCAAAGTGGTGAAAATCATTCAAAGCTATACAGGTATTATCAACAAAATGGTCTGGAGGAAATATTAATTCCACAATGAAAATACTGCTCGTCACCCAATATTTTTATCCCGAGAATTTCAAAAGCAACGACATTGCCTTTGAATTAGCCAAACGAGGATATGATGTCACAGTCCTTACCGGACTGCCGAATTATCCTAAAGGCAAGATTTACAAAGGCTATGGAATATTCAAAAAGAGGAAAGAAACCGTCAATGGGGTAAAGATAATCAGGACACTTGTGATTCCAAGAGGAAAAGGCGGAGGAATGATGCTTGCTCTAAATTACATAAGTTGGGCTGTCATTGCATCATTCCGGGCTTTTTTCCTGGCTTTGAATAAAAAATTCGATACCGTCATCGTGCATGAGACATCTCCTATCACACAAGGATTTCCCGCATTGGTCATAAAGAAAATACAATCTATACCAATTTACTTTTGGGTATTGGATTTATGGCCGGAAAGCCTGCAATCCGCCGGGGGAATCAACAACAGATATGTCCTTGATTTTTTCACAGCCGTAACACGGTTAATGTATAGAAAATCCGACAAGATTCTGATTAGTTCAAGAGGCTTCCGGCAATCAATCCTTGAAAAAGGGGATTTTGCAGACAAATTGATTTATTTTCCAAATTGGGCAGAAGACATCTTCAGCAACATAAATAAAAGCGAGAATCTTTCATTACCAGAATTACCCAATGGCTTCCGCATAATATTTGCCGGTAACATCGGGGAAGCTCAAGATTTCGAACATGTTATGAAAGCAGCACTCCTTCTCAAGGAAAACAAATCAATCAAATTCATACTTATAGGTGACGGCAGAAAAAAATTATGGGTTGACAACTTCATTAATAAAAACAATCTAAACGATACCGTTTATGCTATTGGACGTTTTCCTATAGAAACTATGCCCTATTTCTTTTCAAAAGCAGATGTAATGCTCCTTTCTTTAAAGGACGATTACATATTTAGCCTTACCGCACCTGCTAAATTACAAGCATATATGGCGGCAAAAAAACCAGTTGTAGCTATGATTAATGGAGAAGCAAGAAATCTGATAGCAGAAAGTGGATGTGGTTTATCTGTCCCTGCCTGTGATTCAAAAGGGTTAGCTGATAACATTTTAGAGCTACAAGCCATGCACCCTGATAAGTTAAAGAATATGGGACTTTCTGGGTTCAACTATTACAAAAAATATTTCACAAAAGATATTTGCATCACAAACCTTGAAAATATTCTAAAAAACAATGAAGCTGATTGATACAAGACTACTTGACGATGTGACACGGCAGGCAAAAGAGAGTCCCAGGTTGCGTATGAACTACAATCTTCACGATTCGCTGGACGCAAAAGCACAACGACTGCTCAACGCATTAGAACCAGGAACAATCCTGCCAATCCACCGCCATCCACTTACGGCCGAGACATACATACTACTAAGAGGCAAAATAAAAATCTTATACTACAACGACTGGAAAGAAATAACAGAGACAACCGTTCTCGACCCTCTTCTCGGAAATTATGGCATACATATTCCTGCCGGACAATGGCATACATTGGAAGTATTGGAAAGCGGATCGGTAATACTTGAAGTCAAAGACGGACCATATGCTCCAATAACAGAAGAAAATCTGTTGAAATAGCCATAGGCAAAGTTTATTAAGGCACGAAGCGGGAGAGCAGTTTTGCTCTCCCGCTTCAATTATATCCAACACTTCAACCCGCCAACTATGAATTTTGCAAAAACAACCTACCCTTATCCGTATTCATAAAATCCTTTTCAGAGGACAGGCGATATCCCGGTAAAGCAAATTTCAGCAACGCTTATTTTGTTTTGCTTTCGATTTGCACTATCTTTGCGTTAATAAACCTCAGAGTATGCGTAACTTTATTATTCTAAGCCTATTTTTTCTTTTTCTGGTGTCGTGCAACACATCAGAAAAGATTCTCTATCTGCAAGATGTAGAAACGGGCGAAGCACAGAAAATCATTCCGGAGCAAGCGATAAAAATCCAGCCTAAAGATATGATGTCGATTGTGGTGTCGAGCAAGGATCCCGACCTCGCGGCAATGTTCAACCTGCCAATCAACAGCTACCGGGCAGGAACAGACCAGCCTAATTATAACAATTACCTGCAAGGATATGTAGTTGACAACGACGGCGACATCAATTTCCCTGTAATCGGCAAAATCCACGCCGCAGGACTGAGCCGCTGGCAGCTTCAGGAAAAAATCAAGGCAGAATTGAAATCGCGCGATATGCTCAAGGACGCCATCGTCTCGGTGGATTTTATGAATTTCAAGGTGTCGATTCTCGGAGAAGTCAATAAGCCAGGTACATACACCATCGAAGGCGAGAAGGTGACAGTGCTTGAAGCGCTTGCCATGGCAAAGGACCTTACAATCTACGGTCTGCGCGACGAAGTATATGTGATACGCGAGCAAAACAACCAGCGCGACACGTACAAGCTCGACTTGCGTTCAAAAGACATTTTCGAATCACCGGCATACTACCTCAAGCAGAACGACATTGTATATGTGAAGCCCAACAAGGTCCGCGCCGGACAATCGACTCTCAACCAGAACAGCCTTAAGTCCGTAAGCCTGTGGGTATCCATAGCCTCGCTGCTCTGTTCCGTTGGCGTAATGATAGCCAACATACTTGACGACTAATATTTTTCATTTCATACGAAGCAGCGTCTCCTTTTGACAACGGGGATGACGCAGAAATTCATCATACTGACACTAACCTGTAATACCTATAAATGGACGGCTATTCCGACAAAAAGACATATCGTCAGAATGAGACCGAGAGCAACGGCATTGCCAACTATCTGCATTGGGCAAGCAAGCATCGGGCATTCATCGTGCTGTCGTCCCTGACCGCATTATTAACAGCAATCGCATACTTATACTACACACCAGCCGAATGGACCCGCACATCGCAAATAACGATGAAATACGATGCATCCGGGCGTCCGACAACTTCCGACATACTGGCATTCGACAATATCGGGCTTCTCAGTTCCGGAATCAGCTTCAGCAACGAGAAGCACCTGGTCAACTCATACGTAGTGTGGGACGAGATTGTCAGCTCTCTCAAACTAAACTACAACTACAGCTACGTAAATCTTCTGCACCGGCACAAGCCTCTTTACGACGACAGCCCGATAGAAGTGCAACTTCCGCCCGACATCGACGGCAGCAGCATCGACCGTATGCAATTCATCATCCGCAAGACGGAATCTGACTACTTTCAAATAACAGGATTCTCAATCAACGGTGAAGACACCGGCACAGGAAGCATAATGGCAAAATCCGGCATACCTGTCACCACCCCCGCAGGCAAAATCACAATAAACGAGACTCCTTATTATGGAAATTGGAAGAAAGACAAAATAAAATTCGATTTCACAGCCAAAAACATCTACATACCAAAGATGCAAGCTTCCGTAAGGCAAAGCCAAACCGACCAATTTTCCACAGTCATAGAAACCATATATTCCGATTTTTCGCCAAAACGTGCCGAAGACATCCTCAACCAAATCCCCATTGCCTACACAACCGTATGGAACTATCAGAAATTGCACAACGCAGACATCACACGGAAATCAATACTCGTACTGCTCGATTCAGCCACAAAACGACTCAACTCCACCGGCATTGAAATCACACGCCTGCTGGAATCAGAAAAAATTGCATCGCCACAGCTTGCCACATTACGCCATTACTCGGAACTGCAACAATACAACTCCGAAAACATACAATTGTCAATCGCCTATGAATTGACAGGATTCGTACTCAACAAGCTCAAGCAATCAGACGGCACATTCGAACCGATTCCACTCGACGGCAATATCGACGACCTTGCAATACGCCAGCAAATAATAAGCTACAACAACCTCGTCTTGGAATACGTCCCGATTTCATCCGGCACAAAAGGGAAACACAATCCAGAAACGCAGGAGAAGGAGAAATCGCTTTCCATGATGAAGGGAAACATCATCCAATCATTAACACACTACCGACAACAGCTTGCAATAAAAAAAGAAACCAACGAGGCACGATATAAAACACATATCAACAAGATACCGAACCTGTCGGAAACAGAAAGGCAATGGAACACACTCCAGCGCCAATACACATTCGATGAAACGATGACATCGTACCTGCTCAACAAACTGAATGAATGCGACATAGCTGCAGAAATAGAATTGTCGCCTGTCAGGATAATAATGCCAGCATACGGCGACGACAAGCCATCGTTCCCCACACCGGGTATCGTGATGTCCACGGCATTGGCATTAGGGCTTTTCATCATTCCGTTTGCCGCCTATGCCGCCGACAAGCTGCTCAACTACAACATAAAGAGCATCTCCGAACTGCGCGGATTCTCGTTCAGCGTAATCGGGCAAATACCGCAAGTCGGGATCATTCCTGTGAAAGAGCGGCTATGCAACCTGCTCCACATAGAGGCAAAAACCGACAAGACACCAAGACTGCTCATATATCACGACAGCCTGTTTACCGAGTCAATACGGCAATTACGCAACAATTTTGACCAGATTACGGCAAACTCCAACACAACGCCCGTCACGATAGTTACATCCTTCACCCCGAGCAGCGGGAAAACATTCGTCCTTGCCAACCTTGCGGCAAGTACTGCCAACGGAGGTAAAAAGACGCTGATAATCGACGCCGACATACGCCGAGCCTCAATGAGCCGCTACGTCGGCAAGCCACGCACAGGACTCACCAGCTATCTGCACGGGACAGGCACCCCCGAATCGGTAATCCTCAAAGACCGCATCATAAAAGGGTTGGACATAATTCCAGCCGGACGCATCCCCACCGACCCGGCAGAACTGCTGGAGAACGGAAGGCTGCAACTGCTCATCGACACACTGCGCGACAGATACGACTACATATTCCTCGATACCCCACCGGTCAACATAATCGCCGACACTATGGAAATGGCGAAAGTGGCGAGCCACACGCTGTTCGTCATACGCCGCGGAATGCTCGACCGGCGTATGCTCCCCGAGCTCGAGCGGATATACTGGAAAGGGACGTATCCACGTATGTATATGGTATTTAACGGTTCTACCCCCCACTTCACAAAAAAGAACATCAGGAAAATCTTCAAGCGGCAACGACGCAGCCTGAAAAGCCACACTTGCAACTTTTAGTTAAAACCACCGCCCACGATGCTAAAAGAGCTTAACTGAAAGGTTTGTTAAGACACGCCGCCATTGCCCATATCACATATTCTTTTATCTTTGCAGAAGATAAGCTTTTATCTTTACTGAACGGAAAAAAGGATATGAAAATAAAAATCGCAACCATATTGGCAATCATCCTGATGACAACCGGGAACGCTTTTTCCCAGACGGTCATCAAAGGCAACATATCCACCGCGACAGGTAAGGATATTATCAACAGTGCCATGGAATACATCGGTACTCCATACCGCTATGGCACTATGAACCCTGCACGTGGTTTCGACTGCTCCGGATTCACATCCTACGTTTTTAAGAAACTCGACATCACATTGCCACGCACTTCGCGCTCGCAATATTCCAAAGAGACAGCAATCGACGACTGCCGCGACCTGAAAAAAGGCGATTTGGTTTTCTTCTCAGGCTCTAAAGTCTCAAAACGTATCGGACATGTAGGAATCGTCACTAAAGTGAACCCTGAAACCGGAGAATTCTCATTCATCCATTCCAGTTGTTCAGAAGGGGTGACAATCTCGCACTCCACCGATGCTTACTATGCAAAACGCTATATCGGAGCCTGCCGCATACTCGGTCCGGTAATCACAGAAGAGTGAATCCCACTTCCAGTATAATAACACAACAGCAGGACAGATTCATAGCCTGCACTAATACTGTGTCCTTCTTCATCACTGCCATAACATACGAAAAGGCTCATTATAAACTTGCAAACGCCTTGAAGCGCAACGACAGCTTTATACCTCGATTAAATTGGATATGGACACTGATTCATTCTTGGAAACCGCGGCATATCAGCAGCATTAATTCTCATCTGGATATGATTCTCTCTTCAAATTCAGACCATATAGATTCTGAAGGATAGCCAATAAACACATATTCATCAGACAACAATAAAAAAATATGCGTCCTCTTTCGAAGACGCATATTTTCAATGTAGTATATCTGTTTTTCCGCTTACTGCGCAGTGAATGTCGCCGTGTAAGTAACCGGATTGCTCAGATCGAGTGTCACTGTGTATGTTCCAGCCTGCTCAACCTTGATATTTCCAGCATTGTCAATCAGATTGTCGGCTGCACCGCCAAGGCTCAAATCCCAAGCACCGTTAGCACGGAATTTGTATTCACCGACAGTCAATGCAACAGTACTTTCCCAAACAAGACCGCCTTTATATTCAAGAGCTGTGTCGGCATCCCATCCGCCTGGAGTAGCGTCACCCACAAGACCCCAAGAGTCAACCTTGTAAGCCGAATAAGTCAATGCCTCTGCCTGCAACTTGAAGTAATAGATACCAGCCTCTTCAAGCTTAAGATTACCTGCTCCGCCATCAATAGAAAGTCCGCCTTCCACATTCGCGTCCATACCGAAGTTCGTACCATTCCAGTCAGGCTGGGTTGAGAATTTATACTCAATCGGAGCTGCTGCAGCGCTCATATCAATGAATCCGCTGTGAGTACCCTCTTCTTTTTCATATATGAATGTGTTGACATCATGCGCCCAATTGTTGAACGAGCCCACGGCATATAGTGTCTCCGGAATGTTGCTTTTTACTGAATACGTGCGTTCAAGCATATCAATCGAAACATCCCACAGACCGGCGCCTACCGGAATTGTCTTCATATCTGCCACAGCTACACCATAAGTCAACGTGCCTGCACTCGGAACGTTACCTTCTGCATCCGCAACCGGCGACCACATATATACAGACGGGTCATCAGAAGCCACAGCAGCCTCAACATCAGAAGCTCCAACAATCAGGATATCGCCTGCTGCCGACATATTAAGCGTAGCCTTGAACACGGCATCATCGTAAACATCAGCACCGCTGTTCTCCAATTTAACCAATGTAGTCTCCCAACCTCCGTTAAACCACGTATCAGTCACAATATAGTAACCATTGGCATCAACTTCTAAGCCCAAATTCACCGGAGTGACTTTTTGAGAAGTAGCGGCAAGATAAGTATCTTTCTTGAAAAGCACTTTCGACGTGCCGTCAGTCATATAAGGCACGAAACGGAAATGCATTTCACGCATATTCGGAGTCTTTCCGAACAAAGCACGGAAAGCATTGTCAAGGTCCTCTTTCGCAATCTTACCGTTTGTCAAGCCCACGTTCTGCACCTGTGCGAATGTATTATCGGCAGCTATCTCAGCATTATAGGTGAAATATGTGCCCTCATTCATCTCAGGAGTAGCGGTTGTCGTAATCAGCTCCACAGAATCCGCCTCTAAAGTTTCGAGGTTGATAGGAGCCTGCAATCCGTCTGCCAACGCAACCTCCAGACCGTCAACAGCCATAATTGTCTGCTGCGGATTGGATTGCGGTGTAACTTCCTCATAGTCGTCGCAGGCTGTGAAACCGAGAGCCGCGACCGACATCAAAAATATTCCTAATTTTTTCATATCGTTAGTATTCGTTTTTTAGCTTCCGGCAGGGCGGCTTGTAATGCCGCCCGCCTTCGGCCGTTTTAAGGTTCTGTTATTATTCCACTCTCGCAGCGCCGGTTGTAAAGTTCAGGTAAACTTTCTGCCCTGCGCCTACGTTCACGCGGGTCTGGTCGCCGCCAGCACCACGGTACTCGATTTTATTGTCGATTATGATGAACTCTGATTTCCACCAGTCACCGAAGTACTGTTCACCGTCAACCAACGGGTGGATGCAGATACGAAGCTCGCCTGCAGCTGCCAATGCCGGGGATACAAATTCTCCGTCACCGTCGGCCGGCACAGTGAATTTCCATTCCGGCATATCAGTCCAGCCGTTGTCGCCAAGACCCGTACAAGTACCGTAGATATATACGTCAGGCGGGAAAATCATCAGATTGTTAACATAATCGCGACCGTCTATTGTGACAGAAACCACAAAGATATACCAACCTGACTTGTCAACCGAAAGGTTGCCGTCGGCATCAGCAGCAATCGTCAGACCTTCTACAGTCGTAGCGGAAGTGCAATTGTCGAACTTCACGACATTTGCGTTGTCGGCAGCAGTAGAATTGAACTGGAATGCAGCACCTGCCTCAACATAACGTATGCACCAGAACTTGTCAGGATTGTCGTAAACAGGCACCATCTTGCCTGCGTTTGCCCAGTCCATATCGCAGAATCCACCGTTCATATACATCTCCGTGGGCTGCTCTACCGGCGGAAGGGCGAAGTAAGGAACGGCATTAAGGATGATGGAATTCGAGACTATCTCGCTGTCAGTCACGACGGCATTAGTCAACTTTGATTTAATGCGCACATATACGGGTATCACGCCATCGGCAGCGGCATCCAAAGCCGCGTCAATGTCCTCCTGTCCCATCCAGCCTTTGGCCGTGCATATGGCCATAGCGAACTCGTTGGCATCAACTTGGATATCGCAAGTGTGGAACACCGTAGCCACAGTCCCGACAGTGCCTTCGGCAAACTGGTCGGAAGAAGACACCTCCACCGTGTAGTCACAGGCTGCAGCATAACCGTAATCGGGCTGCGAGAATGTCAGGTTCACGGTCTCAGCATTGATCAAATCATATACTCCGTTGGCGAATTGCGGAGTGTTGAGCACAAACGTTGTAGGTTTGTGGTACTCGGCAACTGCCACTGACGGCTCATCGGACTCGCACGACGAGAACAGACCCAAACCGGCAACTGCCATTAATAAATATTTCAGTTTCATAGATTTCTAAATTTTAAGTCGATTAATAACCCGGGTTCTGTATTGCCGCGAATTCCGGCTGTGCGGAAATTGTAAGCGACGGAATCGGGAATACCGTAAAGTTGGAGTTCAAATCGGTACCTTCAAGCACATTGCCTTTCCAAGCCCAGTTGTAACCGCTCACGAACTTGCCGAAGCGGATAAGGTCGCTTCGACGATGAAGCTCCCAGTAGAGTTCGCGTGCACGCTCGTCGAGCAGATTATCAAGGTTTATAGATGCCCATGCTGTAGCTCCCGCACGACCACGCACGTCATTCACAGCCTGAAGCGCTTCTGCCGGAGTGACATTGGTAGCGCCACGAAGCTGGCATTCTGCAAGCATCAGGTAAGTATCGGCAAGGCGGAATATCGGGGTGTCGGTATTCGGGTGTGCCTCCAATGCGTTTGCCGGATGCGGAAGAGCCGCTTCGGAAATATTTGAGATCACCGTGCCTTTCGAATCATCAACCAACGGGAAAGTACCGTCTTCATTTGTATTCAGGTTAGTGAACTTAATCGGGGCATAGCCGTTGTTGAACTTCGTGTATTCCGTATTTTCCTTCGTGAATCCCTCTTCTTCCTTGCTCCAGAAGTTGTCACGCACATCATTGCCGGAATTGTCGAACTTTTCGGCGAATTCCTTACGGGCATGCATACAACCCCACTGGTCGTTGATGCCATAATCGGCAGAACTCATATAGAAGCCTGTCTTTTCACCTGTTTCCTCATTGACTTCAAAAGCGGAGTTGGTCAGCGCGGCAGCCATCAGATAGCGAGAGCCGCCGTAGGACTGCACATAAATCTCGTCGAACGGCACGTTCCACAGTATCTCGTTCTCGGCAGTGTTGCCTCCGCCGGGAGCATAGCGGTCGTTATTGCCGGCAAACAAGGCAAGGTAGTGGTTGGCCAAGCCTGTGCCATTGTAACCGCCGCCTTGGTGGTTGGCGATGATTTCCTTGCAGAGAGCCGCACATTCGTCATAGGAAGTCTTCGCTCCATTAGTGTAAACCTCTGCATTAAGATAAACCTTGGCAAGAAGCATCTTCACACCGTCGAGACCTACACGACCGTAAACCACGTGATTCTGGTTGGCTGCAGGCCAAGTATTGATGATGTCGGTCAACTCCGTCACCAACTTGTTGTAAAGGTCGGCACGAAGAATCGGCTCCGCATTCGTACCGTAGGGCACTGTTTCGTCAACCCATCCGCCGTTTCCGAAATTGTCGAGGATGTTCCAATAAAGCAAGGCGCGGATTGCGCGTACCTCAAGCGCATATTGTGCCGCGCAGTTATATTCCGTGCGCTGCGCCTGCATATCAACGCCAGTCTGCTCCAACTGGCGGAGGAAATCGTTGCATATTGCTATGTTCACATAGATGCGCGAGTATGCTCCGTAGATATACGAGTTACCGCTGTTCCATGTGCCGCGTACCAAGTTTTCGATACCGTCCTCGCTCCATATCCATGCGCATTCGTCGGTAGTCTTCTCGTTCAACTGGAACAAAGCGCGCAGATAGTTACTCTTACCAGCGTCGATACCTTTCAGGTCGGTAGAGCCATCGCCCGACTGACCGGAAACAGCAAGGCTGGAATAGCATTTCATAAAGGCTGCGGGAAGATACTGGTCAGGATCGTTCATCACGTCTTCCCAAGTCTTTGCCGTAGGGTATTCCGGTGTAACGTTCAAATCGTCGATGCACGACGTAGCCCCTAATCCAAGGCTGAGCACCACCGCTCCCGCTACAAATATCTTATTTATACTTTTCATAATTTCCGAATATTAAATTTGTTAGGTTAGAATGTTGCTACAAGTCCGATTGAATAGGTTGTAGGGCGCGGATATACGTTATTGTCGATACCGCTGAACACTTCCGGATCCAATCCGTTGTACTTCGTAATCACAAACGGATTCTGCACCGCTCCGTAGAGGCGCAGGCGCAACTGGTTCTTCAACAAGTTGTCCCAAGTGTAGCCGAGAGTGATGTTGTCGCAGCGCAGGAAGTTGCCGTTGCGCAGATAGTAGTCGCTGTGATAAAGATCGGCACCAGTGCTTCCGTCGAAATAGAAATCGTTGACAACCATATTCGAAAGGTTGTTGTTCTGGAATGTGCGGTTAAGCACGTTGCGCTGTGCAAGCACGTTGTTGTAAACCTTCGCGCCGAAATTAGCACGCAACACGAAGCCGAAGTCCCAATTCTTCCAATTGAAGGTGTTGTTCATCGTCATCGTGACTTTCGGGTCTTTCTGGTAGCGGATTACGCGGTCGTCGGTAGTAATGACTCCGTTGCCGTCCTGATCGACATATTCGCCCTCTATAGGAAGTCCGTTAGCGTCGTAAACCTGTTCATACAGATAGTATGAATAAGCCGGGAAGCCAACCTTGTGTACCTGCACGCGGTTTCCGGTACCTCCGGAGATGCCGCCCACCTCGATAACGGCATTCGGGTCGTCGGAAGTGTTGAGCTTGGTGATTTCGTTCTTGTTCCATGCCACGTTGTAGCCGATTGTCCAAGTGAAGTCCTTGGTGACTACCGGGCGTGCCTCGATTGCGAATTCAACACCGATGTTGCGCATCGAGCCCACGTTTATGTTCATCTCGTTGGAAGTTGCCGAGCCTACCGGGATGGTCACTGTAGAAAGCATATCGTCGGTCTCACGAAGATACCAGTCCAAAGAAGCCGTGATGCGGTTGTTGAGGAACGCCATGTCAACACCTACGTTCCAAGTCGTGGTCTCCTCCCACTTCAGGTCCTTGTTGTATGCTCCCGGATAGAGGGTCGGACGATATTCAACCTCGCCGTTCTCGTTCACCCAAGGATAATAAGAAGGCTGTGTGGCCAAATTGTAGATTGCAAGATACGGGAAGTAGAGGTCGCCCAAATCCTGCTGACCGGTAACACCCCAGCCCATACGCAGCTTGAACTCGTTCATCACGTCGCGCGCACCCTCGAAGAAGTCCATATTGTTTATCTTCCAAGCCAAAGCCAGCGACGGGAACAGACCCCAGCGAGTGTCCTCACTGAAGCGCGAAGAGGCATCGTCACGGAGAGTGAAGGTAAGCAGATAGGTGTCCTTGAACGTATAGTTAAGACGACCGAAGAAGGAAAGCAGCTGCAACTCGTTGTTCCAAGGGATTATGGCCTGATTCTGATAAGTCTTGCCGATATTGTCGCGGCTGTCCTCGTTGATAGTCATATCATACACTCCATTGGTATATGTCAGATTGTATGACGGACCAGCATAGATACCATTGTCGTTCCAGCCGCGGTTCTTGAAGTGCTGCCAAGAATAACCTACGGTCACATCGATATTCGAGTGGATAGCGTCGATTTCTTTCTTGTAGTTTGCGTAGAAATCGAGCAACGTGTTCTGCTTCAACTGATAAGTGAACAGATTCATAGGCGCTCCGTAACGGTCATAGTTTTTCCATGCTGTCGGAGTGTTGGCCTTGATATTGTTGTGTTCGCGCGAGCGCGACCAGTCGTAACCTAAATTGAGGTTGAAATGCAGATCTTCGAACCCGTGTACGGCATAATCCAACTGCAAGTTGCCGTTCGAGCGCTGCACGTCGGCATAATTGTCGCGGTCGTTGACGATTGAAACCGGGTTCTGCGTAGAATTGATGTTGAACAATCCTCCGTCAGTCCATGAGAAATAACCACCGAAAGGCTTGCCGACAGAACCGGGAGTCGTCTGGTAGTCCGCATAAACCGGATGAGTCGGGTCCATTGCGATGGCTGCACCTACGGCACCACCGCCATCGGTGAAGTTGTTGTGGAAATAGTATCCCTTTGCGTTCAACTGCACGCTCAAATGGTCGTCGAAGAACTTCGGCGTGAGGTTGATACCTGCAGTCACACGATTCATTCGCGAGCCTTTCACGATACCGTTATTCTGAGTGAAGCTTGCGGAAACACGGTATGGAAGGAATCCAACAGTACCGCCGACGCTCAGGTTGTAGTCATGTGAGATTGTCGTACGGAGCACCTCGTCCTGCCAATCAGTGCTGGCGTTGCCCATAGCTGCTACAGCAGTTGAGCCTTCACCCCAATAATTAGTTACCATATTGCGGTAAGTTGCAGCATCGAGCACGTCCCAAGTATTGCGGGCCTTGTTGATATACATATTTGCCGAGAAATTGACCTGCGGCTTGCCGGCCTGTCCCTTCTTGGTGGTGATGATAATGACACCGTTGGAAGCTCGCGAACCGTAGATGGCGGTTGCCGAAGCATCTTTCAGAATCGACATATTCTCGATGTTGTCAGGGCTGACCATTGCCAACGGGTTCGACATACCTTGCACTCCTGTATTGTCGATAGGCACACCGTCGATGACGATAAGCGGGTCGTTGGAAGCGTTCAGAGAAGAACCACCACGGATACGGATTGTAGCGCCTGCTTGCGGATCACCGCCGCCCGATGTTACCGTGACACCCGGCGACTTGCCGACCAACAGGTCTTGAGCCGATGTAGCAAGCCCGGCCTCGATTTCGTCAGGCTTCACCATGGCAACCGAACCGGTTGCGTCCTCTTTCTTCACCGTACCGTAACCGATGGCCACGACTTCTTCGAGGACCACACTGCTCTCTTTCAAGCGGATTGTCAACTTTGTCTGACCGTTCACAGCCACTTCCTGCGACTCGTAACCGATGTAGGACACTGCAAGGACAGCGTCTTTCGATACAGACAACTGGAAATTTCCGTCAAAGTCTGTCGCCGCCCCGGCTACAGATCCTTTGGCAATCACATTGGCGCCTATGATAGGCTCGCCAGTCTTGTCGTCGATTACCGTACCTTGTACGGTCAACGTCTGCGCGAATGCAGGAAGCACCAGACAGCATGCCATCAGCAGCGTCAGAAGCGCCCTGCGATTCAGATGTAAGCAAAAACTCTTCATTAAAATTGATTTTAGTTTTACTTGGTATTAATACTCACTAATTTTTCTCAAGTTTTTCCAGAATTATTGGTATTATCAATCATATTATATAAAACGACATCCACTCGATACGATAAAGTGGCAGAATCAATAGGTATGATAAGAACAACAACAATAATCTGTGGGTGCAAATATGCAACTAATTTTTGGAAAAGTTTTAATTTCATCCGAAAAATTTCATTTCCATCACATATTTAACTATGGTTAATGCGCCAGAAACAAAAAAGGCGGGAATAATCCCGCCTTAATCCGCGCCTAAACTGCGCGCATATATTCTAATCCGGTTTATTTAACAATCACCTTCGCAACAGTGTTGCCAGCCTTAACTACGTAGAAACCAGCAGGAACACCTATTACAGTCTCGCCAGCAGCCACATTCTCGGCAGCTACAAGCTGACCGGCAGCAGTGTAAACGCTAACCTCAGCAGCCTCGGCAGCCACTACCACAATACCGTCGGCATTGGTCATAACCACTGTGTTGCCAGCAACTACACCCTCAACACCTGCAGGCTCGTTGGAAGCGTCAATGAATTGCATCGGATAAACCTGAACATTTTCTTTATAGATAGCGACTGCGCAGATAAGGTCAACCAACGTGCCGCTTGCCGGATATTCAAGCTCCCAGCGATACTGGTCGTAAGCATTTACCGAACCACTTGCATCGGTCAATTTAATGTCTTCCGGATCGCCATATTTCTCATTCGGAGTCCAAGTCAAAGTGACATTGTCAAGATAAACCACCTGATTCATATCGTCAGCCGTGATTTCACCGGCCGTCATCACGATAGGACTGCCGTTGCCCTTGGATGTTGCCTCTCCGAAAGACTCGACATTGACATTCTGCATTTCATACAATCCATTATGGTTCGTGAATCCGCCGATAATACCAGCCGGGATAATGTCGCCTGATTCATAAGCAGGAACTTCGCTGCCATAGATAAGCATCGCGCTTCCCTCTTCATCACGTACATATGTATAGCTCGGCATTGTATAAACAACTGTTACAGGGAATGTCCATTCAAACATAGAACCTTCTCCCTCAGATTCAGCATTGAAGATATAGTCCTCGATGCTGCTGCACTGTACCGGCTCACTAACTACATATGTAGCGGTAGCAACGTCGCTGTCGTCTATACCGTCCTTCTTGGCATATGCGTTGATTTCATATGTGCCGGCTTCTGCCAATTCGATAGGAGCCGAATAGGTTTGTTCTGCTCCATCATTAATAGTATAGTACATCGTAGCACCATCCGTATTGCAAGTCAATTCAACGGAGACGCTTCCCCAATATGTGCCGGCAGCCGGGTTGAATCTCGGCGCGGAGCATTTGGTAACTTCGCCTTGAGAATAAGTTACAGTCATTGACTTATAACGGTTCTGTGTTGACACACCAGCATCTGCACTGTTACGATTCGCTGTAAGAACCACTGTACTTGCCGACCCTGTCCATGTCGCATTTTTGTCGGCATCTTCTTCCACAGACCCTGAATCAGCTGTCATCACACCCCATTTGTCAACCTGACCTACCTCCAAATAAATGGAAGTGATCAACATTCCTTCCGGAACTTCGACTGTCATAGTGTTTCCGTCCAACACATCAGCGGATTTTCCACCATACAAACGCACCTCCAATGCCTTATTGAAAGCAGGGGCATTCTGAGAATTACCTTTTGCAAAAGTAACTGTTATATCACCTTGCGTCTTAGGTCCCTGCGCATCAATACCAGAAACCGTTGCTGTACCATACCAATCTGTAAATTGGATAGTCTCTTCAGCTGCGTTTGCCGCAAACAAACCAGCGGCAAGCATCATTGTAGAAAGTAATAATTTCTTCATAAACATAAAATTTTGGTTTACTGCAAAATTAGACAGTTAATCACTGAAAAACAAACATTTTAACTATTAATTTTTCGCTACGCACACATCTCATAAGCACCTGAAACCTAAACCGCCACAGTATCTTTCAATCAATCATTTTCCATCGGCCTTAGCCAACAAAATGACACTATAGCCCGCCTCCACACTTAACATTAAATTTCAGTAACATCATCGGTAGTGTTGTACGACGGCTATGCCGCCGAATCCATATTGCCGCCATACACCCCAAGCCGCGCTCCGCCACGGCTCCGCTTGCTCGGGGTTACAACTGTCAAGACCGCTATGCGGCACAAATAGAAAAACAGCCTCGCAACCTCATACGGCTACACATTGAAGCGGAAGTGCATAATGTCGCCATCCTGCACCACGTAGTCCTTGCCTTCTATACCTATTTTGCCAGCCTCACGACATTGCGTCTCCCCTCCAAGCGCGATATAATCATCGTATTTTATCACTTCGGCACGGATGAACCCTTTTTCGAAATCGCTATGAATAACGCCGGCACATTGCGGTGCCTTGCTGCCTTTCAGATATGTCCATGCGCGTACTTCAAGCGGTCCGGCGGTGAAATAAGTCTCAAGATTCAACAAATGGAACGCCGCACGAATCAGTCTCGACACCCCTGATTCCTTCAACCCTATCTCCTCAAGAAACATCTGCCGCTCCTCGTAGGTCTCGAACTCGGCGATTTCCGACTCCGTCTGGGCTGCCACTATGAGAATCTCCGCATTCTCGTCCTTCACAGCCTCGCGCACCTGCTCCACATAGGCATTGCCTGTAACCGCCGATTTATCATCAACATTACAAACATAGAGCACCGGCTTGTTGGTCAACAGAAACAAATCATGGGCACATTTCTGCTCGTCCTTAGTATCGAACTGAACAGTGCGTGCCGCCTTTCCTTGCTCCAATGCCTCCTTATAACGCCGCAGCACCTCATATTGCAATTTTGCAGCCTTATCGCCACCAGTCTGTGCCTGTTTCTGCACACGGGAAATACGTCCGTCGATTGTCTCAAGGTCCTTCAATTGAAGTTCATAGTCGATTATTTCCTTGTCACGCACAGGATTTACCGAGCCATCGACATGCACCACATTAGGGTCGTCGAAACAACGCAACACATGGATTATAGCATCCGTTTCACGTATATTGGCAAGAAACTTATTACCGAGCCCCTCTCCTTTCGACGCTCCTTTCACCAAACCGGCAATATCCACAATCTCGACCGTAGCCGGCACTATGCGCTGCGGATTAACAATCTCGGCAAGACGGTTCAATCGCTCATCGGGCACTGTAATCACGCCCACATTCGGCTCTATAGTACAAAACGGAAAATTCGCAGACTGTGCCTTTGCATTGGAAAGGCAATTGAAAAGAGTGGACTTCCCCACATTCGGAAGCCCTACGATACCACATTGAAGTGCCATATCTCGTTATATTTTTAATTTTCTTATAAAAAAGGCAAAAGCTCCACAACCTTTGCCCTATAATTTCTTATCTCAGATTACAAGCATTGCATCACCATATGCGCCGAACTTGTAGCCTTCTTTAACCGCCACATCATAAGCGTTCATTATCACATCGTAGTCGCCGAAAGCCGTTACCATCATAAGCATAGTGGAATACGGCAAATGGAAATTGGTAATCAACGATGTGCACACATTGAATTCATAAGGCGGGAAAATAAACTTATTTGTCCAACCGCTATATTCCTTGATATGCCCGTTCATACTTACGGTGCTGGCAATCGCCCTCAATACCGAGGCACCCACCGCACACACTGCCTTGCCGCTGTCTTTCGTCTTATTCACCATTTCCACAAGTTCCGGACCAACTTCCATCTGTTCGGAATCCATACGATGCTTAGTCAAGTCCTCCACATCAATCTCACGGAAATTACCTAAGCCGAAATGCAAAGTCAAGAAATCATAGTTCACACCTTTTATCTCCATCCGCTTCATAATCTCACGGCTGAAATGCATCCCAGCCGCCGGAGCGACAACAGCACCCTCTTTCTTTGCGAATATGCATTGATAGCGCTCCGCATCATCCGGTTCAGGCACACGGTTGATGTAATAAGGCAATGGTGTCAGACCAAGTTTAAACAATGCTTCCTTGAATTCCTCATGCGAGCCGTCATAGAGAAAACGCAACGTACGCCCGCGAGAAGTAGTGTTGTCAATCACCTCCGCAACCATAGACTCGTCTTCCCCGAAATAAAGCTTATTGCCTATACGAATCTTGCGCGCAGGCTCCACAAGCACATCCCACAGCTTGTTCTCCTCGTTAAGCTCACGCAAAAGGAACACTTCGATACGTGCACCTGTCTTCTCCTTGTTTCCATAAAGAAGCGCAGGAAAGACCTTAGTGTCGTTGAACACAAGCAAATCTCCCTCGTCAAAATAATCGAGCACTTCCTTGAACACCTTATGTTCGATACCACCCGTCTTGCGGTCAACAACCATCAGTCGAGCCTCGTCACGTTCAGGCGACGGATACTGTGCAATCAATTCTTCCGGCAGTTTGAACTTAAACTGCGACAACTTCATTTCTCTATTACCATTCATCTTTCTGTTATTTCTGTCCGGACATTTCCTCCGGTAAAACCATTTCTTCTTTTTCAAGACGTTCGATAAGCTGGCTGACCTGCTCACAATAGTCAACACCAACATCGCCAACACGCGTGCGACGCAACCCCACAAGATGCGCCCCGCTCCCAAGAGCCTCGCCGATATCGCGCGCCAAGGCACGGATATATGTGCCTTTACTGCATACAACACGTACCGTAATCACAGGCAACTGCATCGCAACAAGCTCAATATCGTCAATCACAAGCTCCTTTGCCTTGATATTGACCTCCTTGCCTTTACGAGCCATCTTGTATGCCCGCTTGCCGTCAATCTTGCAGGCAGAAAATGCCGGCGGCACCTGCTTTATCGTTCCAAGGAAACGCTGCAGCACAGCCTCCACCTGTTCCCTGCCGATATGCTCCCATGGATATTCGGCATCAACCTCTGTCTCAAGGTCGAACGACGGAGTGGTAGCCCCAAGCCTTATGTCAGCCACATACTCCTTCGTATGCGCCTGCAATTCCTCGATACGCTTCGTGGCACGCCCTGTCACAACTGTCATCACTCCTGTCGCAAGAGGATCAAGCGTTCCGGCATGCCCCACTTTCACCTTCTTTATTCCAGTACGCCGGCTCAGCACTCCGCGAATGCGCTTCACCACATCGAACGAAGTCCAGCGCAACGGCTTGTCCACATAAAATATCTCTCCTTCTACCGGATTCAGCATTATCCTACCAAAGCCAAGTCATAACCAAACAACATCAGCACAAGAATCACGGCCCCTAACAATATGCGATACCAGCCAAACATCTTGAACCCATATTTCGTAACATAGCTGATGAAAAACTTGATCGCAGCAATAGCAACCAAATATGCAACTATCGACCCGACAATGAGCACCGCAAGATTGTCGCCCTCTGTAAGAATGTTTCCATCACCATGAGTTATCAGCTTATACAGCTCAAGACATGTCGCTCCAAGCATTGTCGGGACAGCAAGAAAGAAGCTGAACTCAGCAGCGGCCTTACGCGTCAACCGTTGCGACATACCTCCAACAATGGTTGCCATCGAACGCGACACTCCCGGTATCATAGAAATGCACTGCACAACACCGATTACGAACGCCCTCTCATATGTAAGTTCTGTTGACTCGCTGCCCTTATTGAATATACGGTCGCAGAACAGCATAAACACACCTCCAAGGATGAGCATAATGGCAACCAACATCACATTTCCGAGATTCGACTCTATGAAATCATTGAATGCCAGACCTAATATGACAGCAGGAATCACTCCCACTATAAGTTTCAGATAGAAACGCCATATGGCCTGCCACCAAGTGTAGCCCTTCGTGCGCATAGTCTCCGGATAAAAGAATTTCCGCCAGTAAAGGCATACCACCGAAAGAATGGCACCAAACTGGATTATCACAGTGAAAGCGTTCACGAACCTGTCGTCAACATCGACTCCAAGCAAGCTTTCTGTTATTATCATATGTCCCGTTGACGATACCGGGAGAAACTCCGTCAGACCTTCTACAATCGCTATTATTATAGCCTCAATAAAATTCATACCTGCTATCTCTTTTTATACAATATGGCAAAAAACATCAACACAAAACCGATGAAAGCAATTGTCGGTCCTACAGCTATCCGTACCGTACTGAATATGTCGGGGTTATATGCAGCTTCCGTACTCGGCTCGCCACTCCCCGTAATCAAGAACCCTATAATCACACACGCCACCGATACTGCCATCAGTATGAAATTACTTTTTCCAAGCGGACGTGTCGCGTCCACATTCTTTTCAATATCCGTCATATTTTAATTATTCTTATTTCTTAAACAAATCGTCGTAGTCCGCCCTTATATACTTATTCGACGCAAAGAAAGCAGCTATGCCACAAATGAGCACACCCACAACAGCCAGTCCCGAAAAGACAGCAGCGACAACAACCGGCTCAAAGCCGCCAGTCAACGAATGGTCGATACGCGCCAACGAAAAATATGCCGCCACGAGCAAAGCCATAGCCACAACCGAAGCAATCAGCCCGTTGAGCATATTGCTCACGACAAACGGACGGCGTATGAATCCCGGCTTCGCGCCGACAAGCTTCATCGTATGTATTATGAAACGGCGGGAATAGACCGTAAGCCGCACCGTGTTGTTGATTAATGCAAACGAAATAAGCAACAGCAACACAGCCACACTTAACAGTATTATCGCAATATTGCTGATGTTGCGGTTGGCTTCGTCAACCTCCGCCTCGTGCATGGCCACCTCGTCAATACAGCCCATCCCGGCAAGCACCTTCCCTATTTTAGCGAGACTGTCAGCCGAAGCATACTCCGCCTTCACATACACCTCGTACTCCGCACTCAAAGGATTCACGCCAAACAGTTCCACAAGGTTCTCCCCGGTATCTTTCTGCCAGCTTTCCAATGCATCCTCCTTAGAAATATATTTCACACGCGACACGTAAGGCACCGTCTGCCACATCTTGTCCATAGCCGCAACTTGCTCCGATGTGGCGTCACCACGCAGCACGACATTGAATCCCACATTCTCTTTCAATTCATCCGAGAACGATTTGGCGAGGATACCGAGAAACGCAACGATACCAATCAACAGAAGGACAAGCGCAACGCTTACCGTAGATGTGAAATTAGACTGGAAATAAGATATTTTTGATTTTTTCTCTTTTGCCATAATCATTTTAGCGCCATTGGCACAAACATTAAAATTTTTAACCGTGCAAATATACAATCTGCGGAAAGCCGTTGTCAACTATTTTCCGAAAATTCTGTAATTTTTACCTTATTTTTAGACGGGTAAAATGCCTTGATGTATAAAGATAATAAATTATGCCCCCTATGATACACAATCCGAAGCAAATCCGGTACACCGTATGGTAAGAAGTATGCTCCGCTATATATCCTGCGCTGCAAATCCCCAATCCTGCGCCGACATCCCACGACGTAAGATACGAAGAATTTGCCGTGCCGCGGCGACTGTTAGGCGCCATATTGATGAACATCGACTGATATGAAGGACACATCGTACCATAGCCCAAACCAATGATGAAAGCCGAAAGATAGAACGAGAAATCGTCGTGCAACTCGTTGAATATCAAGAAGCCGGCTGTCACAAGCAGCATTCCGGCCTTCACATTGCGCACTATATACCCCTTCCGCACCCACTTATTAGTGACCACGCGTGAGAGTATCAATCCGACCGACATCACAAGGAAATAGATTCCAGACTCGGAATATATGCCCAGCTCCTGCTTGCCATAAATGGCAAGATATGTTGTCAACGTCGCGCTGGCAAAAGCAAAAGTTATGAGAGTCAATCCTTCCGGTATAGCACAAGTAAGGAAAAAACGGTCAAATGAAAGCGGAGCCGCGTCCTTCACTATCGCACGTGGCTTGTTTTTCACGGCCGTCACACACAGGAATCCCAACAATGCGGAAATCAACGGAACGGAGAAAACAATCTGAATATTCGGCACATTGTGATACAAAGCCAATGCAACCGATGGGCCTATCGCCATCGCCAAATTATTGCTTATCCCATAATAGCCTATGCCCTCGCTGCGCCGGATTGACGGCAACACATCAATAGCCACCGTACTGTTGGACACTGATGTGGAGCCGAATGCGAAACCTTGCAGCACACGTACTATCGCTATGGCAAGGACTGTGGAAAACACCACATAACCTATATTCATCACAACAAAAGCCCCATAACATATCAAAAGCACTTTCTTCCGCGGGAAACTGTCAACTATATAACCACTGAACGGACGTATCATCAACGCCGTTATGATGAATCCGCTCATAACCTCGCCTATCACGTCCTTACCGGCATGGCATTCATCGGCAAGATATATCGGCAATACCGGCATCAAATTATAAAGCGAGAAAAAAAGCAGGAAATTAGCAATCATCACAAGGATGTAGTTGCGGTTCCAAAGCCTGTGATTCCCGTCATCGACCGCGTACGGATCGAAATCGTCTGTCTTAGCAATCATTTCCGCCATAGCATCTGATTTTTTTATTCCACAACCTCCTCACCAATCAAAGTGGCAGACGAAGAATCAATCACTCTTACATTCACAAAATCACCTATACGATGATTCCCACGAGGAAAGACCACTACCTTATTTTGCGACGTGCGCCCGAAAAGCTGTTCTCGCGAACGCTTCGACACTCCCTCCACAAGCACCTCGAACGTCTTGCCGACATCGCGGCGGTTGCTCTCTGCTGAAAGCTCGTTCTGCAAGGCAATCATACGGTTCAGCCTGTCGATTTTCACTTTTTCAGACACATCGTCAGGCAAATGTTTCGACGCGTAAGTACCTGGCCGCTCTGAATACTTGAACATAAACGCGCTGTCGAAACCAACTTCCCGCATCAGGCTGAGCGTTTGTTCGAAATCTTCCTCTGTCTCGCCATGGAATCCGGTAAACATATCAGTGGTTATACCACAATCGGGCATCGCATTGCGTATCGCAGCGATACGGTCAAGATACCACTCCCTTGTATATTTGCGGTTCATCGCCTTAAGAACGGAATTGCTCCCCGACTGAACAGGAAGATGAATGTGCTTGCACACATTCGGAACAGAGGCAATTACATTTATTATATCATCGTTCATATCCTTCGGATGCGAGGTGGTAAACCGCACACGCATTTCAGGAGCAGCCTCCGCGACCAATTTCAAAAGTCCGGCAAAGCCGAGCACACTGCCATCTTCCTGCACATAACGGTATGAATTGACATTCTGTCCAAGCAAGGTCACTTCCTTGAACCCTCGCTCGCGCATATCGGCAAGCTCATTCAATATGCTGCGCGGCTCGCGGCTACGCTCACGTCCACGGGTATATGGCACAATGCAATACGAGCAGAAATTGTTGCAACCCCGCATAATGCTGATGAATCCGCTTATGCGACTATGACCGATGCGTTGCGGTATCACGTCACGATAAGTCTCGGTAGCAGAAAGCTCCACATTGATGGCTTTTTCTCCCATTTCCGCAGCAGCCACCAATTCCGGCAAGGAAAGATAGGAGTCAGGACCAGCCACTATGTCAACGCCATGCCGCTCGATAAGCTCATCCTTGACCCGTTCTGCCATACAACCAAGGACACCTAATATAATATGCTTATCCTTGCGTTTCTTGCGCAATGAAGCGAAATAGTCGAGCCTTGAAAAAATCTTCTGTTCGGCATTGTCGCGTATGGAGCAAGTATTGAGGAACACAGCATCAGCGTCCTCTTCCGTTTCTGCCATCTCATATCCGGCGAGCCTCATCACCGAAGCCACCACTTCGCTGTCGGCGACGTTCATCTGGCAGCCGTATGTCTCAATGAACAGCTTCTTGTCACCTTCAATTCCTTTCATAAGCATTACATTAAATCCGGCTGCAAAATTACAAAAAAATTCACTTAGGGTTGCATAATCGGATATTATGTAATAATTTTGCACCGCTTTTCGTAATCTCTGGCAAGAGAAGGCAGCTTGCTACATTGCGGTTATTATTAACGTTTTAATTTATAATAAAATGGATTTGATTAAAGTTGCCGAAGGGGCATTTGCTACAGGCAAGCAGCATCCGGAATTCAACCCGGGCGACACTATCACAGTGGCATATCGCATTAAGGAAGGTAACAAGGAACGTATTCAGCAATATCGCGGTGTGGTAATCCGCATCTCCGGCGAAGGAGCAAAAAAGCGTTTCACAGTTCGCAAAATGAGCGACAATATCGGTGTTGAACGTATTTTCCCGATTGAATCGCCGTTTATCGACAGCATCACTGTCAACAAATATGGTAAAGTTCGCCGCGCCAAGCTTTACTACCTGCGCAAACTTACAGGTAAAAAAGCCCGCATTAAGGAGCGCCGCGTGAACGCCGCAAAATAAATTGCGTATTCAGCACGACACATACGTGGACGGAAACCTCTGGCGGTTTCCGTCCACGTATTTTATGTATATTCCAACTTTTTAGTACCTTTGCCGCATTATTAACAACATTATTGATGAAACAGATCCTCAACTTATTCGCAATTGCATTTGCGGCAACGGCCGCACTAACATCCTGCATACAGGACGAAGCGCCCAATGCCGAATGCGACATTCTGACGGTAGAGCTTCCGGAAAACATACTCGAAGCGACTCCGGTCATCACCAACAACGCAGTGACAATACGCGTAAGAAGCACTGCCGACATTTCACGACTTGCGCCGGCATTCACCATAACCGACGGAGCGACAATCACACCAGAAAGCGGCTCCGTGCAGGACTTCGCCAACGCTGAGAACAACATTGTTTACTACACCGTAAAATCAGAAGACGGACAATGGGAAAAAACATACCCTGTACAAGTAATCCAACGCAACATAGCATCAGAGTACACTTTCAACTCAAGCGAGCTTGACGCGTCAACCGGACAGTACACCATATTCAGCGAAATTGACGAGAACGGCAACACCGTAATGACGTGGGCATCAGGCAATCCGGGATACGTAATGTGCGGTATGGCTCCCAATATGGCATCACAGACATACGGCGAATCCTATCGTGACCACATCTACGAATTTTTCCCGACAGCAGCGGTATATCCGGAAGGGACGACAATAGAAACAGACGAAAACAGCCCGTCAAAGACAAAATATTTTATGAAAGACGGGAAAAAGGCTGTACCGGAATATATCCGGCTCGTGACACGCACCACCGGATTCTTCGGCAATTCTATAGGTATGCCTATTGCCGCCGGCAATATTTTCCAAGGCTATTTCCAAACGACAATAGCAACCCAGCGTCCACGCGAGGCCACCAAGTTCGGAGAGCCATATCGCTACGAACCGGTATCGTTCAGCGGCAGCTACCGGTACAAAGCAGGCGAAATCTTCACCGATGAGAACGGGAACACAATACAAGGAAAGAAAGACATATTCTCAATCTACGCGCTGTTCTACGAAACGGACGAGAACACAGAATACATCGACGGCTCAATCCACGAGATGAACTTCTCGCACCCCAATCTTGTGGCAATAGCAACGCTTCCGAATCCTCACGAAAGCGAAGAATGGGTTGACTTCGACATCCCGTTTGCATACGTATCAGGCAAGACTATCGATTATGAAAAGCTCAATAACGGAGAATACAAAATCGGGATAGTGATATCGTCAAGTGCCGATGGCGACTTTTTCCGCGGAGCCGTAGGCAGCACTCTCGACGTGAAGAACTTAAAAATTGACCGTAAAAAAGAAATCGAATGAAAAAGATAATAATAGCGGCTCTGCTCGTCATCACGACGGCAACCGCCCCTGCACAGGTTAACCGCACGCAAGCCCTGATCAATGCAGCCCTGAAAGGCTGGGACATTGAGTTAAGAATGGGATACAATCTCGGAGGCACATCCCCGATGCCGCTTCCGGAAGAAATTCGCAAAATCGACAGCTACAGCCCGGGGCTTCCATTGTCGCTCGAAGCAAACTTCATCAAGCGTTTCGACACTTATAAGAAATGGGGACTGCTCTTCGGCGTCAAGGTCGAAACAAAGGCTATGGAAACCAAAGCTACAGTAAAGAACTATGGTATGGAGATAATCGGCGACGACGGCTCACGTGTGGCAGGACGCTGGACTGGCGGCGTACAGACCAATGTGGAAAACTATTACCTCACGTTCCCTGTCCTCGGCACATACCGTGTACACCCACGCACTAACATCAAGGCGGGAGTATTCATGTCATACGTGATGCGCCGGAAATTTAACGGATACGTATATGAAGGCTATCTCCGCAACGGCGACCCGACAGGTGAAAAGACATCGTTCACCGACGGACAGACCGCAAGCTACGACTTCTCCGACAATTTGCGCCGTTTCCAATGGGGAGCGCAAGTCGGCGTTGACTGGCAGGCATTCAAGCACCTGAAACTGTATGCCGACCTTACGTGGGGACTCAACGACATATTCAAGAACGATTTCAAGACAATCACATTCAGTATGTATCCCATCTATGTGAATCTTGGAGTCGGATACGCCTTCTGACGAAAAAACGGACACGCTATAATACACCATCCGTTGCCTGAGACTTTATCTCAGGCAACGGATGCATATCCATATATGAACAGCAAATCCCCCATTACGAAGGTGATTTGCCGCATCTGTGCCAAATAACAAATTCAAGCAAAAAAAAGCAGCTGACTTTACGGTCAACTGCTTTTCTTCAAAGTGGTGCCAC
>JADIMC010000058.1 GCA_017694955.1 Candidatus Limisoma faecipullorum | reverse complement strand
GAATATGCTCTTTGAACATTTCTGTATTGCCGTCAGTGAATGTGATATGGAGCGTGTCCCCGTTGATGTAGCACGATTCTGTGAATTTCCATTGGCGTGCGGTGAGCAGTACGGCATATTTGTCGCAGCATTCTATGGAATAGATTTTGTTGCCGTAACCGTCGATTATTTCTTGCGGAGTGCCGGTCAACAAGAATTTGCCGTGGTCGAAAAAACCGATGCGGTCGCATAGCGACGCTTCGTCCATATATGAGGTTGACAGCACTATGGTTATGCCTTTTGCCTTTATCCCGGCAAGTATGTCCCAGAACTCCTTTCGTGATACGGGGTCAACGCCACGTGTAGGCTCGTCAAGCAGCAGGATGCTTGGCTGATGTATCAATGCGCACGAAAGAGCAAGCTTTTGTTTCATCCCTCCTGATAATTTTCCTGCTCTGCGACGGCGGAATGGTTCCAGCTGTCGAAACACTGGAGCTATTACATAATAGTTGCTACTTATATCGACGTTGAAAATCGACGCGTAGAATTCGAGGTTTTCCTCGACTGTAAGATCTTGATAGAGCGAGAATGTTTCTGGCATATATCCGATGCGTTTGCGTAATATCTGATAGCCGGTCTGCACGTTTATACCATCGATTGTGACATTGCCGCTATCGGGTACTGTGAGTGTGGATAGAATGCGCAGTAGTGTGGACTTACCGGCACCATCGGGACCGATTATTCCGAATATGCTGTTTCTTTCCACTGTAAAGTTAACGCCTTCGAGAGCGGTTGCTTTACCAAACCGTTTACTTAAGTTGCTTGCTATGACAGCTTCCATCGTAATTGTCTTTTAGAGTACAACTTCTCCGTAGGTGCCTATTTTGATTAGTCCGTCATTTATCACGGCTATTTTTACAGCATATACCAAGTCGGCGCGAGATTCTTTTGTCTGTATGTTTTTGGGAGTGAATTCGTTTTCTGATGCAATCCATATCACGATGCCATTGTATTCTTTCCGTTTGTCACCACCGAAATCGGCATAGATTTTTACTTTCTGTCCGGTTTTTATTTCAGCAAGCTGTTCGGATGTGAAATAAGCCCTCAGATACATATTGCCCATATCAGCTACTTTGAACAGCGGTTTTCCCGGCATCGCATATTCTCCTGCATCCATATATTTTGCAATTACTACGCCGCTGACCGGTGATTTGATTATGCTTTTTGCAATGCGGTCGTCGATTTGCGCTATTTGAGTGGCTATCGCCGAGCTTTGTCCGTCGATGTTGCCGGTGGTGTTGTTGAGCGTTGACAATTGTGCGTCGAGCTGCTTTTCAAGCACGCTTATCGCTGAGTTGATGTCATCGAGTTGTTTTTGAGTCGCAGCTCCGCCTTTCAGAAGATTTTCTATGCGCTGCTTTTCATATTCCTGCTTCCTGATTTGTTCTTTGGTGGCTGCAATCTGTTTCCCTATGTCGGGACGGTTATAGCGTATGGATTTCATATTTTTCTTCAATTGCAGTTTGCTTAAGTAAAGCTGCATGGTGTCGATTACTCCTATCTCTTTCCCTGCGGAAAGGCTGTCGCCTTCCTGAAGGTCGAGCCATTCGATTTTCCCGGTGGCTTCCGCCGATACCGTTATTTCGTTTGCTGATTCGAAAGTGCCTGTGGCATCGAATTGCCGGCTGTCGCCGCATCCTGCAAGCAGGAGTGTGGTTGCCGTAGTAGTGATGATATATTTCTTCATTGTGTATGATGTTTTAGTTATTGGTGATTTCTTTAAGTTCATAGATGGCTTTCAGCCGTTGTATTTCGTGATAAGCCTTATTTAGTTTGGCTGAGTTTTCATCAGTGATTTTTTGCAGCAGGTCGGTAACGTCTATTATGCCATTGTCAAGTTTAGTCTCTGCCGCTTTCCTGATTGACTCGCGCAGCTCTATTATGCCGTCATCGTCTTTGACAAGATTCTCGTATTCCGCAATCTCTTCCTTTTTACGTTTGGCGGAAATATTGGAATTGAAAAGGAATACATCACGCTCGTTGGATATGGACTTTTCCTGTAGCTCTAATTTTCGCAGGTCGTTTTTTCTTGTATATAATCCTCCGATGTTCCATCTCATAGTGATGCCTATCATATAATTCCAGCTCCATTGTGGATTCATCATATTCTCGATATAGTTCAGTCCGGGATTGCCATAGAAACCGTTGGCAAATAAATTGAGCCGGGGCATTATTGCCGTGTCGAGAGATTTACGTTGTGAACTGAGAAGTTGTAGCCGTTTGTCAAAGAGTTGCAACTCCGGGCGGTTGTTGTGTATGTCTATGTAGATTTCTTCAGAGGGCTTTTCAAGCGAGATATCTTCATCGTCAATACCGATTAATATGCATAGTGCGTTTGTATATTGCTTGCGTCTTGCTTCCAACTGGTTTACTTGTTGTCGTATTGTCAGCAGGCTTGCTTCAACAGCATCGGCGTCGCATTGCATAGCTGTCCCGTTTCTCAGATGCGTGTTTATGCGCTTGAGGTTATTTTCAAGCAGGGTTATTTGTTCTTTGCTCTGGCGGATGCTTTCCTCAATCAGCAATGTTCCGAAATACAGGTCGTTGACAGTGGCACGTAGTTTATAGAGTTGAACGTCTATATTGGCTTCTGACTCTTTTTGTTTTGCTTTGGCTATAGCTTTGTCGCTGCGTGTCTTTCCTCCGTCCCATATTGTTTGATTGATATCGAGTGCTACCTTATATTGGTCTTTGTTCATTCCGTGTATGTCGAGCACTTGCGAGAACATATCCTTGAATTGTTCTGGGAAATCTGGTGCTTCTGACTGATAACTGGCTTGTGCGCTGAATTGAATGGATGGCAGCCAGCTTTTTTTTATGTTCGACAAGGTGTAGCCGGTTGATTGCTCAATCAGCCCATATTGTTCAATCATCGGATAATTGTCGTGTGCCATTTGTTGGCATAAATCTATGTCGAGTTGCCGCGCCGTGGCAGTAGCCGTAGCGAGCAATATGGCGATTATTGTTGCTGTCAGTTTCATAGCCGGTAGTTTAATCTGCTTAATATGATGTTGATGTTTTCTTGTTTGCGCTGTTCGATAAATTTTTTATGGTCGCTGTACAGTATCCCTTCGATTAGCGGATGTATGATGAAAATTGTGAGGTTGAGCGACACTACGTCGAGCAGGAGGTCTTCAGCCTTGATTGGGCAGATTTGTTTGTCTTTAGCGAGGCGGTCGAGCTCTGTTTGCATTTCGCCGCAGAGCATCGTTATGGCTATCTTTATCTTGTTCCGGAAAAATTCCCTGCGTGCGGGATTGCTTATTATTTCGTTTACGACAAGGCGTGGTAAACCCGGATTTTCGGCAATAAAGTCGAAATGCGAGGCTATGCCTTTCTTCAACCTTTCAATCAGGGGTATGTTTTTATTGAAGAATGCAGGATAGAGATTTGCTGTCAATATTTTAATTTTTTCTTCAAACAGACGGTTGAACAGGTTCTCTTTAGTCCGGAAATAATAATGAATCATAGCGTGGTTAACGCCTGCACGTTGGGCTATTGCTGTGGTTTTTGCTCCGGAAAATCCTTTTTCGATAAATTCCTGTTCTGCTGCACGGAGTATTTCTTGTTCTGTATTTTCTTGCCGTTTCATTAACTTGTATGTTTAATAAATTGGTTTAACAATTTTGTTAATGCAAAGCTAAATTACTTTTTCTCCTTTTCCAAATTTTCATCTTAAATCTTATTGGAAAGATGACATTTAGACTAACATAAGGGCACAATGGAACAATTCATAGCCAATTCCACATTCCTTTCATACACAACGATTAGAGGAATGTGTTCTGCAAAATATCTTAGGAATTGTTTTTTTCGTATAGTATATTTATATTTATGGCGAATATCGAAACAATCGCAGTATGTTGAAATTTATCAGTGTCCGATTCTTGCTGATAGTGATAATGGTTTGCTTTTCACTAATTAATGCTATGGCAGGTGGCAAGGAGTGTATATTGTCGGATTCCATTACTTTGGTTATTGTTTATGGCAAGGCAATGGGTACAGTTATAGATGTTGCTAAGGATGGGAAAGTTTCGGTTTGCATAAGAGTTTTCCCGACTATGAAATTTGAGGAAAAATGGGAAGATAATATATATGAATACAATGAATATTATCCGTACTCGAAAAATTTTACTTTGTCATATGATGAGATTACCGAGTTGCAAGAATGTTTGAATAATCGTGAGGGCTATAATTTATATACAAAGTAAGCAATACGTGATTATGAGTTTTATCTCTACATTAACGGTAATTTACACACTCATTTATTGGAAAGTCCGGGTTTCCCAAACGGCATTCCTCCTGAACTTGAGGAAATTTTCCCGGCAGTGCCTTGTTTCTGTAAAATAGTTGATATTCTGACAAATGAAATTGGAAATTATCACTTTTATGACAAGTATTGATGCATTATTATTCGGTTTGCAAAGCGTTTGAGATAAGCTTGCGTTCTGGCAGGGTAAGTAGCTCGTTAGTTTTGCGTTGCGCTTAACTTGTACTATATTTGCAGTATGGAAGGATTGGTAATTAAAAACACAGGCAGCTTTTACGTAGTCAGGACTGCCGACGGTGACGTGAAATGCAAGATTAAAGGTAATTTCCGTCTGAAAGGGATACGTACCACTAATCCTGTTTCTGTTGGCGACCGTGTCGCCATTTCAGGAAATGATGAAGAAGTCGCTTATATAACATCAATAGAGCCGCGCCGTAACTATATAATCAGGCGTGCTTCCAATTTGTCGAAAGAGTCGCACATAATAGCATCTAATATTGATCAGGCTTTTCTTATAGTGTCGATTTTGAATCCATCGACATCAACAGTGTTCATTGACCGTTTTCTTGCCACTGCCGAGGCATATAGTGTGCCTGCTGTGTTGGTTGTTAACAAAATCGACCTTCTTGATTCTGAAGGGAATGACTATTGCGATGCTTTGTGCTATCTTTATGAGACAATCGGCTATCGGACTGTGAAAGTCTCTGCCGAGACCGGTGAGGGGATTGATGAACTGAAGGAAATGCTTCACGATAAGGTTACGCTTTTTTCAGGAAATTCCGGGGTAGGGAAGTCGTCGCTCATTAATTTGCTTATTCCGGGACTCGACTTGCGGACAGCGGAAGTGTCGGAATCTCATCATACGGGTATGCATACTACCACTTTTTCTGAAATGTTTCTTCTTTCGGACGGGAGTGGCTATATAATCGACACGCCGGGTGTAAAGGGGTTCGGTACGATTGATTTCAATGTGGAGGAGGTCTCACATTATTTCCCTGAGATTTTCGAGGTGTCGCGTGAATGCAAATACGGTAATTGTACCCACATCCACGAACCGGGATGTGCTGTGAAAAAAGCGGTGGAGGAGCATCGTATAAGCGAATCGCGCTATGCCAGTTATCTGAGCATTCTCGATGACAGCGCTCCTGATAAGTATCGTAAGCCTTTCTGAATCAGTAATTCATAAAATTATGATAACTTTGGAGCAGATTATTTATATCTGTGGCGTATTCGTCGCGGAAAAATACGGCTGACTTTTTAGGATGCCAATTTCCTACGATTTGTCCGTTGCTGATTATGACTGGGTAGAACAAACCGTTGTTGCTGTATGCGCGGTGGCGGAATTCATCCTCTATTACGTGATGGCGTGTTTTGTAACCGAGCAGATACTCATCATATGGTGGCAACAGCAGTGTCTTGTAGCGTAGGCCTTTGATACGGCAGTCCCTGTGTATGTAATATACTGTACCATTATGTGGTTTTTTGATTAACTCGCTATCGATGGTTGCTACCGCAGCTTTGCATTCACCGATATTTAGATTTGACCACCAAACGAAATCTTCTATGGTTGCCGGTAAGTGACTTCGAAAATATTTTGTGCGAGCAGCGTGATTGATTCATCTCGTGTAAGTTCCTTTGTCGGTGGCACCCGCTCGTCGAGCAGAGCGTAGGTGTTCTGGCGGTTGTCGAGCTCTCCGCTACAGATTATTCCGTCTTGCTCAGCTCTTCGCAAATATATCGATATCTTATGTGCGTTGCTTGTTATACCTTGTTTTTCCAACTGTCTGATAAGCGTTTCTTTTGTCATTGATTTGTGTCCGGCAAGTATTTGGCGGATAATATTGTTGGTGTGTTCATATTCGTTCTCTCCTATATTGTCGCCACGGTATGCCATATAGCCGTTGATGGCTGATTTGTTTTTATCGGAGCATAATTTCAGCATCCATCGTACGTCTTTAGCCGCAACTATTTGCCAAGTGCATCTGAATAGATGTGTCCGTATTATTTTGCCCGCATCGTATGCTTCACGGAATGCTTTCATTGATGGATGTCGCATACGGATACCCACAGCCCAGCGCATCATCCTGTAATCCTGTGCTTGCAGCATTCCCATCCACGACACTAAGTCGTGGACATCGGAGATTTGTGGATTTATCAATTGTTGGTTCAGTAAACGGATGCCAGGTATGTTCATATCGTATATGTCATTAAGTTTGCAAATATAGTGCAAGTTAAATGTGATGCAATGAGAATTTGTAAAAACGATAAAATATACTGTCGCTTTTTTCGTGAGAATGATGTTCGGGATTATGACGAGGATTTATTTGTATATGCTGAATAATGGGCTTTTGGTTTTGTTGTGATAGGATAAATGGTGTAATTTTGCAACCGTAATATAATTTTGATGCTTGTTTGAAATGCGCCTGATTAGTTTTTTGAGAGATTGGATGCTTCCCATTGCAATGGTTGTTGGTGCGGTAGCTTATTTGGTATATTCCCATATAGGGACATTCGACCCTGTGCGTCCTTATGTCAATGAAGCGGTTTCCTACATACAGCCGTTATTGATTTTTATGATGCTTTTCCTTTCATTTTGCCGGGTGAAAATCTCCGACTTGCGGCCTTGTCGCTGGCAGGCGTGGCTTTTGCTGATTCAGGTGCTGTCATTTTCGTTGCTTGCAGTAGCTACAATGCTGATACCGAAAAATGCCGACTATAGAGTATTGATAGAAGGTGCTATGCTTTGCCTTATTTGTCCTACTGCCACATCTGCCGCTGTTGTCGTCAGCAAGTTGAACGGCAGTGCGGCAAATGTTATCACATATACGATTCTAATCAATCTGATGGTTGCCGTGATCATACCGTTGATTGTCCCGCTGGTGCATCCGCAGGCAGGGGTTTCGTTCATTACGGCGTTTCTTTTAATTATCGGAAAGGTGTTCCCTTTGTTGTTGTGTCCGTTGATTGCCGCGTTGCTCGTCAGGTATCTGTTGCCTAAGGTGCATGCCGCATTATTGAAATATCCTGATCTTCCGTTCTATCTATGGGCAATAGCGCTTGCGTTGGCAATAGCGATGACTGTAAAGACTATTGTGCATACGCATCTTGCTTTCGGCTATCAGGCTGGACTTGCCGTAATATCGTTGGCATGCTGTTTCCTTCAGTTTTATTTAGGGCGGAAAATAGGAGGGAATTATGATGATTCCGTAACAGCCGGACAAGCTCTTGGACAAAAGAATACGATTCTGGCAATATGGATGGGCTATACGTTTTTTACACCGATTACCGCAATTGCGGGAGGTTTCTATAGCGTATGGCATAATCTTGCAAATTCTTATCAGTTATATAAGCATAAGAATGATGTAAACGCCGGGAAATGATGGAGATAAAGAATTTTAGGGCGATTCACGATAAGGAGTTGATTCTTGAGTTGATTGAGGAAGGGGAACACGAAGAGCAGGATTTCAAGTTTTCCATTTCCGATTCAAGGAAGATTGCCCGTAGCATATCGGCATTTGCCAATAATCGTGGTGGACGTTTGCTTGTCGGGGTTAAGGATAATGGCAATATTGCAGGGATACGTTCCGACGAAGAATTCTATATGATAGAACAGGCTGCGGAAATGTATTGCAGACCGGCGCAGAAAGTGGATCAGACGCTTTACTGCATAGAAGGTAAATATGTATTGCTTGTGAAGATTTGCAAATCGACTGTACCTGTACTCGCTCAGGATGATAACCGTAAATGGCAACCTTATTACAGAATTGACGATGAGAATATACAGGTGCCTCCGTTGGTATTGCGCTTATGGAATACACGAAAGAAGAAAAGTGCCTTGCTTCATTTTTCGGAGATGGAAGCAAGGCTGCTTGATTTTGTGTCAAAGAGCAAAGGAACATACGTTTTGGACATTGCTAAATCGCTGCATCTTTCTCGTGCTTTTACGGAATCAACGGTGGTTACGTTGTGCTCGCTCGATGTGCTTAAGCTCGACTATGTTGATGGAGAATGGCGTATTGTCGCTTCATCGGTCAAGCCATAAGCTCTTTTATTCCGGATATGTCAGATTCTCGTCGGAAGCATTCAGTAGCACCTCATTAAGATATTTCTTTGCCTCCCACCGTGCCATTGGTGAATTGTTCATCAGATAATTGCCACAGTCGTGAGCGGTAGCACCAGGTATTTCGCCTTCATAGTTGCTTATGAAATCGAATGTCTCAATCATCAGCGGCAATATCTCTCTCGAAGACAGCTCTCCTTTCACAATCAGGTAATTCCCGGTTAGGCATCCCATTGGTCCCCAGTATATTATTTGCTCTTTCCAGACCGGATGATTGCGCAGGAATGTTGCTGCCAGATGCTCTATTGTGTGAATAGCCGAAGGACTTAGTGCCGGCTCTCTGTTAGGCTCTTTCATCCTTATGTCGAATGTCGTGATTATATCACCTCCTCCTGTGGCATCACGGCGTGATACGTAAATGCCTCTTTTGAGCAAGATATGGTTGACTGTAAAGCTTGGTATCTTTTCCATTGCCGTTAGTTTAAATTATTAATAATTTCCGATAATATTCGGAATGTATGTTTTGGTGCTGATTCCCAGAAATCTTCGTATTGCGAGGTGTTGTCGGTTTCGGCGCCCGGTGTGTCGCTGATCACGCGTGCAACCAGCACAGGCACATTCTTGAGTTTGCAGACGTGTGCTATTGCTGCCGATTCCATATCCACGGCAAGTACCTCCGGGAAGTGTGAGCTTATTTCCGAGACTTCTGTTGCCGAGGCTATGAATTTGTCGCCGGAGCAGATTAAGCCGTATTTTGTTCTGCCGTTATTGTCAATCGATTTAATCAATTCCACAATATCGTTGTCTGAGTGGAAAAAAAGTGGAAACCCGGCTGCTTCTCCGTAATTTGTGCCTGGACCGCACCACACATCGTGGTAGGCGATATCGCAGCCGACGACTACATCCAGTTGCCGTACTGAAAGATTCGCCCCTCCGGCCACTCCTGTGTTGATTATGAGCTCGGGGGCGTTATTTTCGATTATTGTCATTGTGCCGATGGCGGCATTCACTTTACCGATGCCGCATTGCATCGCAAATACATCGTGTGTGCCGATTCTTCCGGAATATATGGTGTATCCGTTTACATTGATGGCTTTCTTGTCGTCAATCAGGTGTAGCAACAGGTCGAGTTCCTTTCCCATTGCCACTATTATGCCGATTTTCATATTTATTTTTGTTATTCAAGAATTATTTTTCCGAAAAATTCAGGACGATGGAAGTCAGGGGTGTCGGTCACTATTGGTGACCAGCTAAGATAATGGGGCATACTTGTCGCTGATGCGCATTTATAGAAGTTTCCACGTATCTCGAGTGGAAATTCGGGTTTTTCAAGCCCTAAAAGTTTGAACGGAATGCCTATTGTCAGTGACCAGCTGAATAGCCCTTCCATTTCATTGAATGGATTGCTGCCACACGATGCATAACGCTTTATTTGGTTGATTTCATCATCATTGAGACGATGAGGATTGTTGCGTTCTTTGCGGTGCGAGGCGTTTACTGCTCCAATGCAGTTGAATTCGAAGTTCCAATACTCTTCGCTGTCTGGTAGTTGCAGGAAAAATTCCACACAGCTGTCCTGACTTACCGGTGAGTTGTTTTTGTAGTTGACTGCACGGAGATAATTGCAACGAGTGAAGAAGTCCACATATATGTAGTTGTTGCTGTGGGCTGCCGAGAAAGCTGTCAGCGGATGGTATGGGAATTTTTCTTTCCAGTTCACGTGGCTGATAGCGTGTTTTGCAACTTCGGTTTCGAGCAAGTCGCTTACTGCGGCAATATCGAGACTGTCGAGCTTGTCGATGAATGGAATGATGATTTGTTTAGCTCTCATAGCAATTCAATTAGTGACATAATGAAACCTAAGACAGACATTATGCATATAAGAATACCGATTGTCATATTTATCAGCCAGATGCTTCTGACGTTGAAATGTCCACGTATCTTATTGACAAAATACGTGATTAATAGCCACCACAGCAAAGCTCCTATGATTATTGAGGCGAAGCCGATAATATAGTCTGCAAATTTGAATTCCGGTGACGGGAAATTGAATCGTGCGTATAATCCTATTATCAGGAACAATATCAGTGGATTGGAGAATGTGAACAAGAAACCTGTCGCGAGGTCTTGCATATAGTCCTTTTTCTTTTTGTTGCCTTTGTTTTTAGCGCGCAAAGTCTTTGCCGGATTCTTGCGGGCAATGTAAATGCCGAATCCCAGCAGCACTATGCTGCCGAAAAGTTGCAGGATTGCTTCGTTGTCTTCCACGAAATCAATTATTATCGACATTCCCAATCCGGCAAGGAGTGCATAGATGAAGTCGGACAATGCTGCTCCGATTCCGGTGTACAGTCCTGACAGCCTGCCTTTATTGAGAGTGCGCTGTATGCAAAGCATGCCTATCGGACCCATAGGAGCCGATACCAATATGCCTACGGCAAGACCATGAATTATCGTCAGCAGTGTATTCATATTTTAGTGCAAAGATAATGCAAATCGAGTGCAGAACAATCAAGCTCGCTTGAAATTGTTATGCCGGGATGCAGCTTGTCTGCCGCAAAGATGCTAAATCGGATGCAGGGCATTTGGCATATTCCTTCTGTTTGTGCGATAATCGGAAGAAAATAGTTGGATGGATGCCGGATAGTGCTATTCTGTGGGGAATTTATATCCTTGCTTGGCTATGAAACGGTAGAACTTCTCGGAGAATGTCTCACAGTCTGTTTTTGTGTAACGCACATCGGTGAATACTTGTGCGAGCGTTTTCTTGCCGTTTTCGGCAACATAGCCTTTGTTGACGTCAAGACTCTCTTTTTCTCGGTGTATTTCCCTGATGCGATTTTCGGAGTAATCGTTATATGTGTCGTGATGGATTATTCCGTCAATCGGCAGCCGTTCCACTTGTGTGGCATCTCCGTCGGGATAGCCTACGGTAATTGTGATTATCGGTATCACCATCTTGGGGAGATTCAGCACCTCGGCTATTTCCTCTGCATTGTAGGTGGTTGTCCCAAGATAACAGCATCCCAACCCGTTGAGCTCCGCAATGGTGTTGAACTGTTGTGCGAATATTGTTGCGTCAAGCGTAGCTGTCATAAACGATTGGAAATTGTTGTATCCGGGGACAGCTTCGCTTGCCTCGCACCATTTTATGAACCGGTTGTAATCGGCGCAGAATGTGATTACGGCAGGTGCGGACATTACTTGTGGTTGGTTGAAATGGCAGGGTGACAAACGGCGTTTGATTTCTTTGTCGGTTGTCACTATTGTGCTGTAGAGTTGCATATTGCCGGTTGTAGGCGCGCGCATTGCGCTCTCAAGCATTGATTGCAGCAATTCTGCCGGAATGTTTTTGTCTAAATATTTTCTTACGGTTCTCCGTAGGTTGAAGTATTCGGTATCCATATTAATATTGTTTTTATCTTGTATGCAAAATTAACAAAATGTTTGCAGACAACAATAATTTATGGTATTCGGATTAACAAAAAAAGATAAATGCGTATTTTCATATTTATGTGGAAAGTGGTAATGGGGTGATTGCTTTGATTGTCAGTTTGTTTTTCCACCTGATTTTGTGAATTTTCAATTTTGGAAAACTTCCGGATGTGTCATAATGGGTTAACTGGTTGAATAATAGCTGATAAGCTTTCTGAAACGGAAAACTTTGAAAAATGATTGATAATTTGTTATGAAAAATTTTGAGGATAACTTTTTATTTGTAAACTTTGCAAAGTCAAACTTTATAAGCCAATACATCTTATAAAATATGGAAAAAAATACTTACACTTACGATGAGGCATTCAAGGCTTCGTGCGATTATTTTAATGGCGATGAGCTTGCTGCGCGTGTTTGGGTGAACAAATATGCGTTGAAGGATTCGTTCGGAAATATTTATGAGAAGACGCCTGATGATATGCACAGACGCATAGCGAGGGAAATAGTCAGGATTGAGAATAATTACAACAATCCGATGACTGAGGAGCAGGTGTTCGACTTGATTCGTGATTTCAGGTACATTGTTCCGCAAGGTAGCCCGATGGCGGGCATAGGCAACAATTATCAGATCGGATCATTGTCGAATTGTTTTGTGATTGGTCTTGACGGAAGTCCGGACTCTTATGGCGGAATTATAAAAATTGATGAGGAGCAGGTACAGCTGATGAAGCGCCGTGGTGGTGTAGGGCACGATTTGTCGCATATCCGTCCGAAAGGTTCTCCGGTTAAGAATTCGGCATTGACTTCCACTGGCCTTGTTCCGTTTATGGAACGTTATTCGAATTCTACCCGTGAAGTGGCACAAGACGGTCGCCGTGGTGCTCTTATGCTTTCTGTAAGTATAAAGCATCCTGATAGCGAGTCGTTTATCGATGCCAAGATGACTGAAGGAAAGGTGACGGGTGCAAATGTTTCGGTGCGTATCGACGATGACTTTATGCGTGCGGTTGAGAGCAATTCAGAATATGTTCAGAAGTATCCAATTGACAGCGACACTCCAAAATATGAGAAAACGATAGACGCTGTCGCCTTATGGCGCAAAATTGTGCATAATGCGTGGAAGAGCGCAGAGCCTGGTGTGTTGTTCTGGGATACGATAACACGAGAATCTGTACCGGACTGTTATGCAGACCTTGGGTTCCGCACGATTTCTACTAATCCGTGTGGTGAGATTCCGTTGTGCCCTTACGACAGTTGCCGCTTGATTGCCATCAACCTGTATTCTTATGTGAAGAATCCGTTTACGAAGGATGCTTATTTTGATTTCGACTTGTTTGCTTCGCATGTGGGTTATGCGCAAAGGATGATGGATGACATCATAGATCTCGAAATGGAGAAAATAGACCGCATACTTGACAAGATAAATTCCGACCCTGAGACCCTTGAGGTGAAAGAGACTGAATTGCATCTATGGGATAAGATACGTACGAAGACTCTTATGGGACGTCGTACGGGAGTCGGTACAACCGGGGAAGGCGATATGATAGCGGCTCTTGGTTTGCGTTATGGAACGGAAGAAGCCACTGCTTTTTCTGAAAGCGTGCACAAGGCGTTGGCATTGGCTGCTTATCGTTCTTCTGTGAATATGGCAAAGGAGCGTGGTGCGTTCGAGATTTTTGACGCGGAAAGGGAGAAAAACAATCCATTTATCAATCGTCTTAAAGATGCGGACCAGACTTTGTATGAAGATATGGTGAAGTATGGCCGTCGTAACATTGCGTGTCTTACTATTGCACCGACCGGTACCACAAGTCTTATGACGCAGACTTCGTCTGGTATAGAGCCTGTGTTCATGCCGGTGTATAAGCGTAGGCGCAAGGTCAATCCAAACGACCCAAATGTCAGAATAGATTTTGTTGATGAGACAGGAGATGCTTTCGAGGAATATATCGTCTATCACCACAAATTCATAACGTGGATGCAGGTCAATGGTATAGAGGTGAAACACGATTATACACAGGAAGAGCTTGACGAGCTTGTGAAGCGTTCTCCTTATTATAAGGCAACAGCCAACGATATCAATTGGCTTGAAAAAGTCAATATGCAAGGACGCATCCAAAAATGGGTTGACCATTCGATAAGTGTCACTATCAATTTGCCGTCGGATGTGTCGGAAGACTTGATCAACGAATTGTATATGCATGCGTGGAAAGTCGGATGTAAAGGTTGTACGGTCTATCGTGACGGGTCGCGTTCAGGCGTGCTTGTTTCAACGCAAAAGGATAATAAAAAGGAAGATAAGCAAGAAAAACCGTTGGGTATTGCTTCGGAGGAGCAGCATTTGTTGAAGCGTCCGATAGAATTGGAGGCGGATGTGGTGCGTTTCCAGAACAACAAGGAGAAATGGATTGCTTTCATCGGTCTTGCCAATGATAAGCCATATGAGATATTTACCGGTCTTGCGGATGACGATGATGGCATATTCTGTCCGAAGACTGTTACCAAGGGCAAAATTATCAAGGCTGTTGATGAAAATGGTAACAAGCGCTACGACTTCCAGTTCATTAATAAGCGTGGCTATAAGATAACCATTGAAGGTCTTTCCGAAAAATTCAATCCGGAATATTGGAATTATGCGAAACTGATTTCCGGAGTGTTGCGTTATGGTATGCCTATCGATCAGGTTATAAAGCTTGTAGGCAGTCTGGAGCTCAATAGCGAGTCAATCAACACTTGGAAGATGGGTGTGGAACGTGCGTTGAAGAAATATTTGCCAAACGGTACGCACGCCAACGGTCAGAAATGCCCGAATTGTGGACAGGAGACTCTGATTTATCAGGAAGGTTGCCTGATTTGCACATCGTGTGGGACATCGCGTTGTGGATAGTTTCTACGGAATTTCTATGAATTTTATGGCGCACAGTGAAAATTAATGTTGTTTCACTGTGCGCTTTTCATTTTTAATGCGTAAATTTATCGCATAATTGATTCACTGATGTTAATACTTAAAATTTGCAGACCGTATGAAAATAACTTTTAATATCGATTACAGAACCAATTGGGGTGAGTCGTTGTATATAGTCGGCAATATCGACGGGCTTGGCGGTTCGCTTTCCGGTGAGGCTCTTGTTATGAATTATGACGGATGGGCATGGAGCGTCACAATTGATGTGAAAGGTCCGGTCAAGGATTTTGAATACCGTTATTTTGTAAGGAGCGATCAAGGGTATGTCAGAAAAGAGTGGGGCAAACCTCATATTTTCAGGGCAGGAAGCAACATAAGGTCTTATGTTGTTTATGACCGTTGGCAGGATCAACCGATGGATAAATCGTTTTATTCATCAATGTTTACAGAATCTGTGTTTCGTCGTGAATGTGGCAGTATGAGTAGAACAGAGGCTGGATTCTTGAATCTAAGGGCGTTTGCCCCGACGGTACATCCTGATGAGGTGCTTGCCGTGGTTGGTGAATGTGCCGCTCTTGGCAATTGGAATCCTGATTCTGCGGTAGAGATGGGCGACAGTTGTTTCCCTGAATGGTCGGTGGCTTTGCCGTTGCGGGAGCTTGAATTTCCATTGTGTTTTAAGTTCATAAAGAAAAATAGAAAAACTGGCAATGTGGTGTGGGAAAATACCGATAACCGCATTCTCGACATTGAAGTGCCAAAGGCGAAGACTACGGCATTGGTCGTATCAGGTTTGCGTTTTAATGATCCTTCTGCTTTATGGAAGGGAGCGGGAACGGCAATTCCGGTATTTTCAATCCGAACGGAGGACGATTTCGGTGTCGGTGATTTCGCCGGTATAAAGAGAATGGTTGACTGGCTTTCGTTGACGGGGCAAAAGGTGTTACAGATTTTGCCGGTAAACGATACTACGATGACAGGAACGTGGACAGATTCATATCCTTATGAGGCTAATTCTTCGTTTGCGTTGCATCCTATGTTCTTGCATTTGCCGTTGGTTGGCGTGTTGAAAGACGCTGCCCGGCGTGAATTCTATGCGGGATTGGCAGCCGAATTGAATGCATTGCCGCAAGTTGACTATGAACGTGTCAACCAAGGTAAGATACAATATGTCAGGGAAGTGTTTGCCGAATCAGGTGCAGATACGCTGGAGAGCCAGTCCTTTTTGGAGTTTAAGGAGCGTAATCTTTATTGGTTGAAACCTTATGCGGCTTTTTGTGTGCTAAGGGATAAATTCGGTACTGCTGATTTTTCGGAATGGGGAAGTTTCTCTGTATATGATGCTGCCGCAATCGACAAGTTTATTGAAGGCAATCACGATGCGATAAATCTGGTATATTTTATTCAGTATCATCTTGACAGGCAATTGAAAGATGCCAAAGAGTATGCCCATGCTCATAATGTCGTGCTGAAGGGAGATATTCCTATCGGTATAAGCCGTACCAGTGCAGATGCTTGGGTTAATCCGGAGTTGTTCAATGTGGATTGCCAGGCAGGGGCTCCGCCTGACGATTTCTCTGTGCTTGGCCAGAATTGGGGATTGCCGACTTATAATTGGGACGAGATGGAGAAAGATGGTTTCCAGTGGTGGAAAAACAGGATGAGAAAGATGTCGGAATATTTCGACCTTTATCGTATCGACCATATACTTGGTTTCTTCCGGATATGGCAGATTCCAATGACAGCCGTACACGGATTGCTTGGCACATTTGAGCCGGCATTGCCTTATACTCCGGATGAAATGCGTTACAGCTATGATTTCTGGATTGATGTGGATGTGCAGACGAAGCCTTTTATTCGTGATTATTTACTTTCTGATTTTTTTGGCGAATTTACAGATGAGGCAAAGTCAACGTTCTTGGTGGATGATGGCTATGGTAAGTATCATTTGAAAGATTTTGTTGATAATCAGGCTAAAGTGGTTGCTTATTTTAAGGATAAGGAAATTTCGGAGAAAAATGAGCGGATGCAAAATGCTTTGCTTGGATTGATTGACCAGGTACTGTTTATCGAGGATTCTCGCCAAAAAGGAAAGTATCATCCACGGATTTCAGCGCAGTTTACGTATGTGTATCGTTCTCTCAACGATTATGAGCGTTGGTGTTTTGACAGGTTGTATAATGATTTCTTCTATCATCGTCATAATGATTTCTGGTATGGAAAGGCGATGATGAAGCTTCCGGCATTGGTTAATTCAACGGATATGCTTGTGTGTGGTGAAGATTTAGGCATGATACCTGGTTGTGTGCCTGCTGTAATGAGCCAGTTACAGATACTTTCGCTTGAGATACAGCGTATGCCGAAAGACCCGAAAGTTGAGTTTGCCAATCCTTATCATTATCCGTATCTTTCGGTTTGCACCACTTCCACCCATGATATGGGGGGAATACGCCAATGGTGGGAAGAAAATCCAGACAAGACACAGCGGTTCTTCAATACAATGCTCGGACAGACAGGAAAGGCTCCATATTTTGCAGAGCCCTGGATTTGCGACATAATTGTAAGTCAGCATATGGAGTCGCCTTCAATGCTTGCAATTCTGCCATGGCAGGACTGGGTTTCAGTTGACGGCGGTTTGAGGCGTGAAAATCCGCACGATGAACAGATTAATAATCCTGCAATATCTCCATATTATTGGCGTTACCGTATGCATGTTTCTGTTGAGAAACTAATGGACTCGCGCTCGTTTAATGCCCTTGTAAAGAATAAGATTATTCGTAGTGGCAGATAACTTTATGGATAAGATTGATAAAAAAATGCCGCATAAAAAATGCGGCATTTTTTTATTGAATATTGTGGCTTTTTATTCTGCTGAGTTTGCAAGTGGGGCAGGGGTTGTGTATGTTCTCGTGGCAAGTTCTTTGTCGATGGTGTACATACCGAAGCCGTTGTCACCGATAAGTGCCAGATGGTCAATATATTCCTGCGCAGTCTTTTCTTCTTCCACCTGCTCGTCTATAAACCATGTGAGCATGCTGCGGGTTGCATAGTCTTTTTCTTCTTCCGCAATTGCGTAGAGCTCATTAATCATTTTTGTGACTTTTTGTTCGTGTTTCAATGTCTCTTTGAACACATGAAGCGGGTTTTCCCATTGTGTGTCAACAGCAGCGATCGGTTGCAGCATTACGCGTCCACCACGGTCATAAACAAAATTCATAAATATTTCAGCGTGTGCCTGCTCTTCTTTGAATTGTACTTTGAACCAGTTGGCGAATCCACTTTTTCCTTCAGCTTCAAAATATGCTGACATTGACAAATAAAGATATGCTGACCAGAATTCAGCATTGATTTGCGCATTGAGCGCTTTCTCCATTTTTTTGCTAAGCATAGTAGTAATTATTTTTGTGATTTTTATTTTATTACGTTTTATTACTGTTGATTGTTCATTTAGTTTAAAAGAAATCGGAACTATCATCGATGATAATTCCGATTTCTTCTTATTATCGGTTGCTTATTTGCTTTCCTTCTTCACTGTCGTCTTTTTCGCTGCCGTTTTCTTTACGGCAGGTTTCTTTGCAGCAGGTTTTGGAGCTGCCGTATTTTTCTCAGCTTCTTCTGTCTGCTGCTCGATTGTGGTTTTCAATACTCGCAGTTCCTTGTTGAGCATTTCAATTTCGCTTTCCTGATTCTTGATTGTGGTGAGCAATGCATTGAGCTCTTCATTTTCGATGGATAGCGGATATTGTTCTTCAACTCTTACTATGAAATCGGATAGCACGTTCATATAGTTGGTGAATGCCTGATATGGTGATTCATACGGGCTGAACATTGCGTGTGCCGCACCATCGCTGAAGTGTTTGGTGCTCATATAGAAGAAATGGTCTGACGACTGCAAATAGAGCCAGTCTTGCTTGAGACGACGGTCGCTACAGAGATGTACGCGTTCAGCTACCGAGTAGAGTTTGTGGAATGCTTCGTTTTGCAGGTCGTTGCCAAGCCATGCGCTTACATCTCGCGCTTCATCTGCTCCTGAAATAGGGTGAGTCACAGAAATCACGTCAACGGCTTTCAATTTGGATACAGCTTCTGATGGTGTCCAGAATTCGATGCCTTTTTGTTCTGCGAATCTTGGCAATGCTTTAAAGAAATCGAAAATGCCGGTTTCTCTCGGATGGTTTTCACCGATAGTCTCATAGTTGAGCGCTATGTTTACAAGTTGTTCTTCTTTCGGACATTCCGCTATCCATGCCATATATTTGTCGGCAGTTAACGGATATTCGTGCCAAGAAGTGTCGGAGAACCGCATTGCAATGTCGCTGGTCAGTTTTGAGTTGCGGAACAGCAATTTCATTTTTGGCGCACCTGCAGAACTGTAAACGTAGTTTGGTGACTTCCACCCAAGGATATGTTTTGCTCCTTCTGTGAGGACAGCCTTGAATCCCATTGACGCAATTTGTGCGGCGATTTCATCGTTATATACGAATTCTGTATTTCTGAATACTTTCGGTTTTTGTCCGAACAGTTCATATATGAGTTTGTCGTGCTGTTCCACTTGCTGACGGAATTCTTCTTCATCAATAAGTGAGGCAAGTGAATGGTCGTATGGCTCGGATACGAATTCGACACACCCTGTGTCGGCAAGCTTCTTCATTGAATCGATGAATTCCGGCACGTATTGCTGGAACTGTTCGATGGCTGTGCCTGAAATGGAGAATGCAACTTTGAATTTTTTGTTGCTTTCGTTAATCATCTGGAGCAGCAACTCGTTTGCCGGCATATAAGAATGCTGTGCGATTCTTGTGATGATTTCCTCGTTGGCGAAATCGTCATAATAATAATGGTCGTTACCTATGTCAAAGAAGCGGTAGCGTTTCAATCTGAATGGTTGGTGTATTTGAAAATAAAGACAAATTGCACTCATATTCTTGAAAATTTTAACGGTTTAATAATTGGTTGTAAATGTCGATTACTTTTTTCCCGGCTTTTTTCCATTGTATGCCGTCAACTTCGACGAGTCCTTCTTCGTGGAGTTGCTTGTACATAGCGGGATATGTTATGATTGAATAAATGGCGTCGGCCATTGCGTCGATGTCCCAGAAGTCGATTTTTATGACGTGATTGAGAATCTCGGCACATCCTGATTGCTTTGAGATTATCGATGGCACTCCCATCTGCATTGCTTCAAGCGGTGATATTCCGAATGGCTCGGAAACGGATGGCATAATGTACACATCGGAAGCTTTCAGCATCTCATATACTTGTTTACCTTTCTGGAATCCCGGGAAATGGAAACGGTCGGAGATGTCCTTTTGTGCTGCGAGGTCAATCATTTTTTCCATCATATCGCCACTACCTGCCATAACGAAGCGTACGTTGTGGACTTTCTGCAAGACTTTTGCAGCTGCCTCTACGAAATATTCAGGTCCTTTCTGCATAGTGATTCGTCCGAGGAAAGTCACAACCTTCTCTTTCATTTTTGGCACCTCCACGTTTTTCAGCTCATCGCTGAGCGGCTCTACGGCATTGTGTACCGTAGTGACTTTCGCCGGGTCGATGCCGTATTTCTCAATAACTGTACGGCGTGTCAGGTTGCTGACCGTTATGATATGGTCGGCGTTGAGCATTCCGTCACGTTCGATGCTGAAAACGGTTGGGTTAACATTGCCGCGTGAGCGGTCAAAATCGGTGGCATGTACGTGGATTACCAAAGGTTTGCCAGATACTTGCTTTGCGTGTATCCCTGCCGGGTATGTCAGCCAGTCGTGGGAATGGATGATGTCGAAATCAACAGTGCGGGCTATTACACCTGCCACTATCGAATAGTTGTTGATTTCTTCCAGCAGGTTGTCAGGATATCTTCCTGAAAATTCGATACATCCAAGGTCATTGACCTTCATATAATTGAAATCGGCATAGATGTGCGATCTCAAGTCAAAATAGAGTTGAGGATCCATTACGTTGCCGATTCTTGATTTTACATAGTCCCAGTCGGCGTCGCGCCATGCGACAGGGGTGTTGCACGCACCGATTATGTGCGCGAAACTTTTTTCCTCATCCCCATACGGTTTTGGAATGACAAACGTGATATCCATATTGCCGTTTTCCGCCATTCCTTTAGTCAAACCGTAGCTTGCGGTGCCAAGTCCTCCGAGGATATGGGGTGGAAATTCCCACCCGAACATTAGAGCTTTCATATTCGAAAGAGTTATTTCTTGGTGATTAAATGTCAAAACTGTTCAACACATACAATGCGCGGAGCACCTCTCCGATACTCGGTGCGAAGCTGATAGCTCCGTGTCCGTTGTACGGCGGGTTGCCATCATAAAGCTCAGACAATGAGCCTACGCATTCTTTAGTCATATCGTCCTCGTATCCTATCAGCATCCTGCGTAGGAATGCCACACCACTGTGACCGAATACTTTCAGGTATGCATCGGTATAGAAGCCTGAAAGCCACGGGCGTGTCGGACCGTTGAAATAAGAGTTGATTCGTTCTCTGTTGTTGCCTACGAAGAATGGGTTGTAGCCGTAGCTTTTCGGGCTGAGTGTGCGCAATCCCATTGGTGTGAGCAGCTCGCGTGTGACTATGTCGAGGATGCGTTTGCGCTGTACACGGTCTAACGGGGAGAAATCACAGCCTGCGGCGATTATCATATTCGGGCGTACGCTTAAGTCCATATAATTGCCGTCAACAAAGTCGTACAAATAGCCATAATCGTTGAGGAATGTCCTAACGAAGGCTTCTTTTAGTTTGGCAACTGTCGCTTCCCACTTATCGTAGTGCTCGGGTTTGTTGTCCTGATCTTTGAAGAGTGTTATGCCGAACATTAAAGCGTTGTACCACAATGCGTTGAATTCTACGATGAATCCCGTGCGCGCAAGCAGTGGTTTGCCTTCCGCCGTCTCCACGTCCATCCATGTGACTGGACGGATGGTGCCATTGGTTGAAAGCATTCCTTCATCGTTGATATAGAGATTCTTTTGTTTGCCTTCAAGCACGAAATTTATCAAATTTGCAAGCAGTTTGCCATAATTTTTCAACGTATCTGCTGCACCGCAGAATTTATAATACTGATTGATTGTCCAGCACGCCCACAGAGGAATGTCGGGCAGGTCTATACCCTTTATTGTTTTATCTGATTCTCCTGTTTCCATATATTTGGCCAGAGCCTCTTCCGCCGTAGCCATGATTTTCTCGAAATCCTGTCTGTGGTCGATGGCGAGTGTCGTTCCTGGGAGGGATACGAAAAGGTCTCGTGCTATGATTTTAAACCACGGGTATCCTGCTAACAGGTAATTCTTGTCACCATCTTTCAGATAACATTGCTTTGCTGAATTTTTCAGACAGTTGAAGAAGCTTGTACGTGGAGTCCTGTCCTGCGATTCTTTCTCAAAAGTGGCGGCAAAACCTCTTGGCTTTGCAGGTTCTGTGCTTGCCGAGAAAATTATGCTTTCGCCTTTTTTTATTGGTAACTGGAAATAGCCGGGCACCCATAAATCCTCGCTGAACGGTTCTTCGCGGGCAAGGTCTTTTATATATTCAATGCCGTTGTACCAATGCGGCTCATATACGAATTCCGGTTTGTGGTTGAATTGCAGATAAAGTCTTGGGAATCCTTTGTATAGACAGAATGACACGCCGTTTTCCGTCTCTTCATAAGAGCTGTCGAGCTGTGTGTTCTGTGTGCATAGGCTTGCGGCGTTCCTGAATGCGAGGAACGGTTGAAATTGAAGTGTTGTAGGTGAATGTGCCTCGATCAGTGTGTATTTGATGAGAATACGGTTCTCATGGGCAACGAATACCTTTTCTTTAGTCAAAATTACACCTCCTACGCGATAAGTGAGCCGTGGCACCGTGTCGCAGTTGAATTCTCGTAGATACTTGTGTCCGTTCGGACTGTAAACGCCGTTGCGATAACGGTGGATTCCAAGATTGAAAGGCGCACCATGCTGTATCACCGTTTCATCTAAGGACGATAGCAGTACGAAATTGTCATCATTCATCTCCTTGATGGGGATGACGAGAAGTCCGTGTTGCTTGCGTGTATTACAGCCAATGACCGTCGTACAATGATAAGCGCCTGCTTTGTTCGTGCGAAGAATCTCTTTGGGCAGAGATTGATCGAGATTGATAAGTAGGTTTTTATCGAACTTAAGGTAACTCATAGGGTTTATATGTTTTGGAGTTAAAATTTATAATGGTCACTTTAAATATCGCACGAATATAGATATAATTTTTGAAGAAAAAAAGAAATGTGTTGCAAAACATATATTTTGGATGACTTGATTTTTGTCACCCGAAAGCTTCAGACCTTTAATTCGGAGCGTATGGAATTGACAAAGTCCCAGAAGCCTGTTTCGATGGTATTGAAAATGGTACTTTTCTCATGGCGTTTTTCGGGGGTGAACACGTTCAGCCCGAGGTGATGGCATTTTATTTCTATATTCTCGGGCATCATCACAGTTTCTCCATCGAGGTGCATTATTCCGCTTTTTACGCGTTCTATAGTGAGGGACGGAGTGCGGAATGATATTATGTTGGTGTCTTGGTCTATGTGCTTCGAGAATAGCAGTATGCCGAGTATTGCGGTGTCGAATGGCGTGATTGGTAGAATCACGGTTACATCAATCAGCCCGTCTTGCATATCGGCATTCGGTGTGATGTATGCGTTGTTGCCGTATTGGGATGCGTTGCCACAAGCGATGATGAATGCCTTCTCTGTGATTACACCGTCGGGAGTTATTATTTTATAGGATTGTGGTCTGTATTTAAGGTATTCCAGTACTGCGCTTTTTACGTAGCTAAATGGACCACGTTTGCCGTTTCTTGCAAATTTTGCACTTACTTGGGCGTCGAATCCTACGCCGCAGGTGCAAAAAAACGGGTGTTGATTGGCAGTACAGTAGTCGTATTGTTTTATGTTGCAGCTGTTGATTATGGTAAGTGCTTCTGCTATGTCGAGGGGTATGCCCAGATGCCGTGCCAGCCCGTTGCCTGAGCCGTTTGGAACTATTCCAAGCGCAGTCTCGGTACCGCATAAGGCAGATGCCGTTTCATTTACGGTGCCGTCGCCTCCAACGGCAATCACTCCGTAGTAGCCGTTTGTGGCGGCCTCTTTGGCTAATTGATAGGCGTGGTTAGGGCGCTGGGTGAAACGTATGGACAGGTTGAACAGCGATGTGTCGATTTTTTGCCTGATTGTTTCAGGCAGATAGTCTTTGTTTGATGTTCCTGAGATTGGATTTATCAACACTAATATTTTTTTTCTGCTGTCCATATGGTCACATAAATCTCTGTTTGCAAAGATACGGTAAATCGGTATTAGGGCAATGTTATATGCCTGAAATGTTGTGCCGGAATTTTGCTTGTCTTACTCATCGGTGAAAAATATTATGAAAAATGATGATATGTCAAAGATTGTCAGTATCTTCGTGGAAACAGAAAAATGATTGTTATGAATAACAGGCTGACTTTGATTTCCAACATTTTCGTGTTTATTGCTGGATTGATATTGATTCTTATGCATTCGCAGGCGCGGATTTTTGAGACTATTATTATAATAATAGGTGTGATGTTCATTGTGCCGGGGTGTCTTTCCATAGTGGCTCTTCTTTCGCGTGGAAATATGGGTAAAGTAAATATGCTGGCATTGATGCCTGTTGTGGGCGGTTTGCTTTTAGGCATTGCCTTGGTCGCTGCTCCGGCTTTTTTTGTAGGAGTGCTTTCTTATACGTTTGCTGTCCTGATTATAGCCGGCTCGTTGGTTAAGTTTTGGATGCTTTTTTCTATGGGCAGGTCGGTCAAGATGCCATTGTGGCTTTATGTTGTCCCGGCGTTGATGCTTGTCTGTGGCATCGTGATTTTGCTCACTGACATACGGACAATAGAAAGTGTGCTGGTTCTTATAACGGGTATTGCATTTGTGGCTTATTCTGCCAATTCTTTGATGGAATACTTAGCGGTGCGCCGTTATAAAAAATCACATCCGTCGTCAGGTACAACGGATGTGATTGAGATTGGTTGACGACGGATTATTTCAGCCGTCTGTTTGCGTATTCGATTATTATGTCAATAATGTCGTCTTCCGGCAGACGTGATGAGTCGAAGCATAGATCGTATGACGTGGAATGTCCCCATTCTTTGTCTGTATAGAAATTGTAGTATTCCGCTCTTAGCTTGTTTTCTTTCTTTGCAAGACTTTTTGCGTCGTCAATTGTCATCCCGTCCATACGTTTCACAATCCGTTCGGCGCATGCATCCTGTGAAGCACTGATAAATATGTTGATGCATCGTGGATTGTCGCGTAGCAGATAGTCGGCGCATCTTCCTACTATTATGCAGGATTCGCGTTCAGCCACTGTTCTGATCATATCGCAGATGGCTTTCTGGACACTGTCGTAGTAGGATGCAGATGGCGAGAATTGGTGCATATAGAATCCGATATTCATTGAAAGGTTGCTGAGATAGAACGACGGGAGTTTTTCATCCGCTTTTTTGAAAAGGGCGGGATTGAGTCCTGCTTCTTTTGCGGCTTCTAATAGCAACTCCTTGTCGTAGAATTTAATGCCAAGCTTCTCTGCCAGCTTTTTTCCTATGTCATGTCCTCCGCTCCCGAATTGGCGGCCTATGGTTATTATGAATTTTTTGTCAGCCATGATTGTGTTGATTTTGTTTCTACAAATATAAGTATTTCTTATTGAATCTTGATAATTGTTGTTGCATTTTTTGCTGCAAAAAGATAGTGCTGAACACGCCTGTCCTGGCGAAATGATGATGTGTGATTTAAATTTTAACTATTTTTGGATTCAATATTGAAACTTATTGCCTACATTTGTTGTGTTGTAAAAACAAAATTACATACCATAATCCAAAAAGCTATGAATGTAGATAAAATTCTATCAGATCTTGAGGCAAAGCATCCTGGTGAAAAGGAGTATTTGCAGGCAGTCAAGGAAGTATTGCTTTCCGTAAAAGACGTTTACGAGCAGCATCCTGAATTTGAGAATGCTAAAATTGTAGAGAGAATGGTCGAGCCTGACCGTATTTTCACTTTCCGTGTCCTTTGGGTTGACGACAAGGGTGAGGTGCAGACGAATACTGGTTACAGGGTGCAGTTCAACAACGCTATCGGTCCGTATAAGGGAGGTATCCGTTTCCATGCTTCTGTCAATTTGTCGATTCTTAAATTCTTGGGATTTGAACAAACCTTTAAGAATGCGTTGACAACATTGCCTATGGGCGGCGCTAAAGGTGGATCGGATTTCAGCCCGCGTGGAAAGTCTGATCGTGAAATCATGCGTTTCTGCCAGGCTTTTATGCTTGAGTTGTGGCGCAATCTGGGTCCGGATCAGGATGTTCCGGCAGGCGATATCGGTGTAGGTGGTCGTGAAGTAGGTTACATGTACGGTATGTACAAGAAACTCGCGCGGGAATGTACGGGAACATTCACTGGCAAGGGTCTGGATTTCGGTGGGTCACGTATCCGTCCGGAAGCTACTGGTTATGGAGCACTTTATTTTGTTCAGAATATGCTTCATCGTCGTGGTGAGGATATTAAGGGCAAGACTGTGGCTATTTCCGGCTTTGGTAATGTTGCTTGGGGTGCCGCTTTGAAGGCAACGCAGCTTGGTGCCAAGGTGGTTACTATTTCTGGTCCTGATGGTTATGTATATGATCCTGACGGAATAAGCGGAGAGAAGATTGACTATATGCTTGAGTTGAGGGCGTCGGGCAACGATGTTGTTGAGCCTTATGTGGAAAAATTCCCTGGAGCTCAGTTCTTTGCCGGAAAGAAGCCGTGGGAGCGCAAGGTTGATATTGCTTTACCGTGTGCTACTCAGAACGAGGTTGGCAAGGAAGATGCCGAAATGCTTGTTGCAAACAAAGTGCATATTGTCGCTGAAGTTTCTAATATGGGCTGTACTCCGGAAGCTATCGATACGTTTATCGACAATCGTGTAATCTATGCTCCGGGTAAGGCTGTGAACGCTGGTGGCGTGGCTACTTCCGGGTTGGAAATGAGCCAGAATGCAATGCACCTTACATGGACAGAAGCTGAAGTTGACGAGCGTTTGCACCAGATTATGCGCGACATCCACGAGCAATGCGTGAAATACGGCACGCAACCCGATGGCTATATCAACTATATGAAGGGTGCGAATATTGCCGGCTTCATGAAGGTTGCACATGCAATGTTGGGACAAGGTTTAATTTAACCATATAACGTTGTCTATGATTTATGGGGTAATGCGAAAGCATTGCCCCATATTTTTGTATTCTATCGTCTCCTTAAAAAAGTTTTTTGAATTGATTTGCTTTTTTTGTCGTTGCAGTTTTATCTTTGCTTGCAAATTGTATGTATGGAACAACCATTGTTTTCGATAATAACTATAACATTCAATGCGGAAAAAGAATTGCCGGCAACGCTTGATAGTGTGCGCTGTCAGTCATTTCGCAATTTTGAGTATCTTGTCATTGACGGGAAGTCGAATGATTCTACTGTCGGATTGGCAAAGGAAAGCGGAATCAAGGGAATATTGATAGTGTCGGAACCGGATAATGGCTTGTATGATGCTATGAATAAAGGTATTCGCAAAGCAAAGGGGCGGTATTTGATATTTTTGAATGCCGGTGATGCTTTTCATTCTCCGGATTCGTTGTCGGAAATAGCAGTGGCTGCAGAGGCGAATGGTTTCCCGGATGTCGTTTATGGTCAGACTCAGCTTGTGGATGCTTCTCGTAAGTTTGTGGCTATGCGGCATCTTTCAGCTCCTGAGCATCTTACGTTTGAGAGTTTTCGACAGGGTATGCTTGTTTGTCATCAGGCGTTTGTCGTGAAGCGCGAGATTGCGGAGCCGTATGATTTGCGTTATCGCTTTTCAGCCGATTATGAATGGTGTCTGCGTTGTCTGAAAAAAATGAAAGGAAGCGCTTATACGGGAACTGTGATTATTGATTACCTTACTGATGGGTTGACCGACAAGAATCATATGGCCTCATTGAAAGAACGCTTCCGTATAATGTGCGATTATTACGGCGTCTTGCCGACGATTGTGCGGCATATCGGTTTCTTTTTCAGGAATCTGTGCAGGAAATTGCTGAGTTGATATCAGATTAATGGCGATTGGTTGCCAGTGTATTTGTTGCCGACTCCGATGCCGAAAAGCGCATAGTCGTAGAATACCGGATCGTCAGGACGGAATTTCCGAAGAATTGATGTGAGTTCAAGCACAGAACGCTTGTCGTTGGCTTTGCGTGTGAGCATACCAAGACTGCGGGCTGTGTTGCCTACGTGCACGTCGAGCGGGATGAACAGTTGTGATGGCTTAATGCTTTTCCATACTCCTATATCGACTATCCCGTCGTCTCTGACAAGCCATCTCAATGCCATATTGATGCGTTTCAATGCTGTTTTGTCTAAACCCGTTGGCAAGCATCTGCTGTTACCTGCTCCTCCGTTGGCTTCTTCAAACACGATGCTCATAAGACGCACTAACTCCCATGAAGGTTCGGCGTTGTCGGCTACGCTGTTGCGCTTCGCAAATTCATCGATGGAGTGGTATTTGGAATATATGTGATGCAGTCCGCGGAGAAAATAGACAAAGTCGTCGGAGAAAAAAGTGCGGTGAATATTGAATCGTTCGGTGATATCCTCATAGCCTCGGTCAAGCACGTAGTTGTATGGCTGGTTGTCCATAAGCCGCAGCATCTTGCGGCAATTGTTGCAAATCATCTTGCGGTTTCCCCAGGCAATTGTTGCTGACAGCAGCGCGGCGATTTCTATGTCTTGCAACGAGCTGAAAAGGCGTGGAAACTGTACAGGGTCGCTGTCGATGAAATCCGGGGTGTTGATTCTCGTCGCTTCCCGGTTGAGCAGTTCAACGAGGTCGTTGGATATTTCAGTCAATTTTTTCGTTGTTTGTGATTTTGTCAAGGACTTCGCGAGCGTCCACTACTTTGATTTCTCCATTTGGCGAACCTTCAATCAAAGGCTCGTCTTTGACTGCTTTTTCTTCAAGCATCTTTTGTTCTGCTAATGCCAATCCGTAATGTAATTTCTGGCTGAGTTCTACGCTTTCTTTATCTGACATTTTCTTCAATCGTTTTAAATAAATCCTGATGATGGATATTGGTTCTTATATTTCTTCCGCCTTCAGCCACGATTGTTCTTGGATTTTGGCTGTTGTCAATCAGTATCCAGTAGTCAACACTATTCATATAAATATTGAACAGGTTGCTTATTCCTGAGTTGTAGCGGCGGCGTATGACTTCTTCTTTAATGTTGTGACCGCCCTCGCGCACTCTTTGCGCGACTCTTTGTACGGCAAGCTCTGGAGAGTTGAGCCAGAAAAACAGCAGCGTGACCTTATAGCCTTGTTCTTGTGCCCGCTCAATCAGACGAGTGTAGGTCCGTGTCGCCAATGTCGTTTCGAAAGCAAAAGTCACATCGTTTTTCAGCAACTCGTTCATCCTGATTAGCATTAGCTTCCCGGCATCGATTGCCACTTTCTCAGGATTGAATGGTGATAACCCTTTTGCTATTTCGTCAGCATTGACAAATTCTTTGCAGTGCAGCACCTCAGGCAGCATCGTGTATGAGGCCGTGGTCTTTCCTGCACCGTTGCATCCGCAGAATATGAAAAGCTGTTTTTCTTCTCTCATATCAACAAACGTTGCTGCAAAGATAATGCAAGGTTACCTCATAAAAAAGAGGTTGCTTGATTTTTTTAGGCACAGTCTGTTGCAAGCTATAACAAATCTAAAAGGGGTTGTTTTTGCAGTTGAATTGCATTATCTTTGCAACAGTATATGCTTTTTGCAAGGCTGTTTTAAAAGATTAATATGAGACGTGTTTTTATTAGTATAGCATATGTGGTGGCAATGGCGCTGCCGTTTGTAGGATATGGGGCGGAACCGTTGTTTGAATATCCGCAGATTCCGGATCAGTTGACAAAAGTCAATCTGCGTTCTAATTTTATGATAAACAGTATGTGGGATGACTGCAAGCTGGATAAGGAGACAATCACTAATATTGAATCGTTCAGAGAAACGTTTACTGATTATATTTCATTCTTTCCGCTTGCCGATGTGGACGAGGTTGATAAGTCTGTGAAGAAATTCGTGGATAAAGTTGCTAAGAACGAGGGAAACCTTAATACCGTTGCAGGATTTATTGACACGGAGATTTATAATCCTATGTCGCAATTCTGTAGTGATGATATGTATCTTATATTTGCCCGTCATCTTCTTGATAACAAGAAAGTGGACGGCAATCTGAAGAACAAGATAGAGGAAAATGTGACGAAAATCAACAATTCACGTATTAATTCCGTATTTGGTGATATCAACTTGCAGAAAAACGGTGTGGATGCTGGAAGCTTGCATTCGTTGCAGTCGCAATATACTGTTTTGATATTCAATGTTGACGGTGATTTCGATACTTCAATCTATAAATTGCGTCTGAGTACGGATGTGGCAACCAATAATCTGATAAAGAGCGGAGCCGTAAATGTGGTTTCTGTGTATTCCGACAGGTCACAGGATAGGGACGGCGATGCTGATTCTTGGCTTACGGCGACTGTTCCTGGTATGGGACGTTTGTATGATATGCGCATATTGCCGTGTGTTTATATGCTCGGTGCGGATAAGAAAATCATAGTGAAGTGTCCGGACATCGATCAGGTGCTTTCGTTGATGGCGCAATTGGGCAATGCTCTTGGCGTGTAATAAAAGATGATATATGAACCGTAAAATAAGGAAGTTTTTCATAATCGGGGCATACCGTTCCTACGGTAATCTGGCGAGATTCTTTATGCGTATGTTTGCCGGAATTTTGTTTATGCAGTTCGGCATACGGCAGATTGCGAATTACGACTTTTTCTCGGAAATGTTTCCAAGTATGCTGGGAATGGGCTCGGAAATGACACTGATTGTGATGATAGTAATCGAATTGTTTTTTTCTGCGTTGGTGATTTTCGGCTTTGTTACCCGTATTGCAGCCGTACCTCCTATGGTTTCGATGATTGTGGCTGAATATTATTTGCTGGCTGGTAACATAATTGACCTTTCAGCGCAGCAGGTCACACAATCGGGGGTGTTTGCAAGTATGCAGATGGGATATGTGCCGATTATGTTCGTCGGCATGTTCTTCTTCATAGTGCTTGCCGGACCTGGAAAGATATCGGTTGATTATCTGCTTTCGCTTTATTTCGCGAATAAGAATAATCTGAATGAATTGAAGAATATATAATGAAGATAGCCGTATTGATATCCGGAGGTGTTGATAGTGCCGTTGTAGTCCATAAGCTGAAGGAGGAAGGGCATGAGTTGACTTTGTTTTATATCCGTATCGGTATGGATACGGATGAAGGTGATTGCTCTGCGGAAGAGGACATCGAAATGTGTACGGCTATTGCGCATAAATATGGATTGCCGTTGGAGGTAGTCTCGTTGCATCAGGAATATTGGGATAATGTGATGGAATATGCTTTGCGTACGGTCAAGGCAGGGCTTACTCCGAATCCTGATATGATGTGTAACAAAATGATAAAATTCGGCTATTTCGAGCAGCGATGGGGCAAAGGCTTTGACAAGACAGCCACTGGACATTATGCCACGACAGATACAGTGGACGGAAAGATTTATCTTGCTACGGCAATTGACAGGGTGAAGGATCAGACGGATTTTCTTGCGCAAATCAGTTATGATCAGTTGTCGCATCTGATGTTTCCAATAGGTTCTTTACCCAAAAGTGAAGTAAGGCGCATCGCTGTTGAGTCGAAGTTGCCAAATGCTTTTCGCAAGGACAGTCAGGGAATTTGCTTCCTTGGAAAAATTAATTATAACGATTTTATCCGTCGTCATCTTGGGGAAAAGAAAGGGAATATCATTGAAATTGAGACTGGCAGGAAGATAGGTGAGCATAAGGGATATTGGTTTCATACTATCGGGCAGCGCAAGGGGCTTGGGTTGAGCGGCGGACCTTGGTATGTGGTGAAAAAGAATATAGCTGACAATACGATTTATGTTAGCAATGGTTATGATACCGACAAACAATATGGTAAGACGATTCACATTGATGAGATGCATTTTATTTCTGGAAATCCGTGGGTAGATGTGTCCGGACCGGTTGACATAATGTTTAAGAACCGTCATACACCGGAATTCATGAAAGCCAAACTTGTGCATTTAGGCGGTTTGGAATATGTGATAGAGTCGGAAAACAAGGTGCAAGGTATTGCTCCAGGACAGTTTGCTGTGATTTATGATGCAGAAGGACATTTATGTTATGGCAGTGGAGTGATAACCGGGCAAAAAATTGACAAGTAGAACTATGGAAGAGAAAAAAGTGAAACTCAGGGTATTGGGGGTATCGTACAACCAGATACAGTCCGGGGCATATGCATTGATTCTTGTGGAAGAAGGCGGCAAGTTCCGCATTCCGGTAGTCATTGGAGCAGCGGAAGCGCAGTCTATTGCTGCCAAATTGGAGAATGTGCAATTACCTCGTCCATTGATTCATGATGTGTTTCATATGATGACACACGCTTTTGGAATCATAGTAAAAGAAGTGTTCATCTATAAGTTTCAGCGTGGTGTGTTCTATTCGGAAATAACATTTGCCGACGGCGACAGGGAGGTACGGATAGATTCCCGGACTTCTGATGCGATTGCCATTGCATTGCGTACGAATACACCTATATATACTACATCTGAGATTCTGAAAAATACGGGGTTTGCCGTCACAGGCGATGACACAGTTGTCGATGTCGAACAGGAATCCATACCGGAGGGATTGGAAACAGTGCCTTTGACACGTTTTGCCATACCTGAACTGGAAAAGATGCTGCAGTCGAGTATCGTGAAGGAAGAATATGAGCGTGCGGCGGAAATCAAGAAGGTGATTGATGAGAAAAAAGCGCAAAATGCGGAAAAATGAATTAGTTGAATAAATCCAAATATCATAAATTAAAAACTGAAGAAATGGGACATATTCGTATAAGACTGGCAGTGATGAATTTCCTGCAATTTGCAGTGTGGGGAGCTTACCTTACATCGATGGGTACTTACCTTGGACGTATAGGGATGGGAGAGAATATCGGGCTCTTTTATGCGATGCAGGGCATTGTTTCATTGTTTATGCCGGCATTGCTCGGCATCATTGCCGACCGTTGGATTCCGGCACAGAAATTGTTGAGTATTAGCCATATAATAGCTGCTGCATTTATGATAAGCGCCGGATATTATGGAATGGTAGAAGGTAAGGCTGCAAGTTTCGGGTGCTTGTTCGCCTTATATTCTGTCAGCGTTGCGTTTTATATGCCGACTTTGGCATTGTCGAATTCGGTTGCATACACTTCGCTTGAGAAAGTCGGGCTTGATACGGTAAAGGCATTCCCTCCGATTCGTACTTTGGGTACTATCGGATTCATTTGTATGATGTGGACGGTTGATTTGCTTGACTTGCAGGACAATTACGGACAATTCTTCGCTTGTGGCGCGGTAGGCATTCTGCTTGGATTATATGCTTTGACTCTGCCTTCTTGTCCTGTATCTAAAGGTGGAAACTCAAAATCCATTGTCGATGCATTGGGATTGAAAGCATTCTTGCTGTTCAAGCAGAAGCGTATGGCGATATTCTTCATATTCTCGATGCTGCTTGGCATATCATTGCAGATTACTAACGGTTTTGCCAATCCATATATAACCAGTTTCGAGGCTATACCTGAATATGCCGATACCTTTGGTGTGCAGCATGCCAACATACTTATCTCTTTGTCTCAGATTTCCGAGGCTTTGTGCATTCTTTTGATACCTTTTGTGCTGAGCCGTTACGGTATAAAGCGGGTGATGCTTATCGCTATGGTCGCATGGGTGCTGAGGTTCGGTTTGTTCGGGTTCGGCGATCCGGGTACAGGGGTATGGATGTTTGTCCTTTCGATGATTGTGTATGGAGTTGCCTTTGATTTCTTTAATGTGTCGGGGTCGCTGTTTGTTGATAAGGAGACGGATGTAAGTGTCCGTTCCAGCGCACAGGGATTGTTTGTCATTATGACGAATGGTATCGGTGCTACTGTGGGTACGCTTAGCGCGCAGGCTGTAATCAACCAGTTTGTAGATTTTGGTTCTTCTGTTCCGCAGACTGACGGTTGGCAGACATCTTGGCTTATTTTCTCGGCTTACGCTTTGGTTGTCGCCGTTCTGTTTGCTTTAGTTTTCAAAGATAAACGCAAAGAAGCTTGATTATGCACAGGTTCTTTGCTCCAGATATTGAAGTGACGGGCGTTTTGCCAGAAGAAGAGGCAAAGCATTGCGCTCGTGTCCTTCGTTTGGCTGAAGGCTCGGAAATCGAGGTGATTGACGGGAAAGGAAATCTGTTTATTTGTGAACTGAGTGAAGCGAATGCCAAACGGTGTGCAGTGAATATTGTCAGCAAGCGGTATATTCCGTCGCATTGGGGGTGTGAGATAACCGTGGCTATTGCTCCTACAAAGAACATTGACCGGCTGGAATGGATGGTCGAGAAAGTTGTGGAGATGGGGGTTGACCATATAATCCCGATAGCTTGCCGCTATTCAGAAAGGAAAGTTCTTAAAACGGAACGACTGCATAAGATAGCAGTTTCTGCAATGAAGCAGTCTCTGAAGACAGTATTGCCTGTAATAGACGAATTGACGCCTATAGCGGATGTGATTGGTGCGGAATATCAGGGGCAACGTTTCATTGCATATTGCGACCGTGAAATAAAAAGATATGATTTAATAAAAGAATATAATAAAGGCGGTAATGTGCTTGTTATGATAGGGCCGGAGGGTGATTTCAGCAAGGATGAGATTCATTCGGCTATAAGTTCTGGATTTGTGCCTGTCAGTTTAGGCGAAAGCCGTTTGCGTACTGAGACTGCTGGCGTGTTTGCTTGTGCCGCTATACATACTATAAATCAATTATGATATGATTGAACAACTTAAATCGTCGAAAACCGGTAATTTCTTTCTCCTTGCCGGACCTTGTGTTATAGAGGGAGAAGGTATGGCTATGGATATAGCCGGGCATATCTTGGAGACAACAAGAAAGTTGGATATTCCGTATGTGTTCAAGGGTAGTTATCGTAAGGCAAACCGCTCACGCATTGATTCGTTTACAGGTATAGGCGATATAAAGGCGTTGGAAATATTGAAAAAGGTCAGGGATACATTTTGTATTCCTGTCGTGACTGATATTCATACACCTGAAGAGGCTGCGATGGCGGCTGAATATGTGGATGTGCTTCAGATTCCTGCGTTTTTGTGCCGTCAGACAGACTTGCTTGTAGCTGCGGCAAAGACCGGGAAGATGGTGAATATCAAGAAAGGGCAGTTCCTGTCGCCGGAAGCTATGCAGTTTGCTGTTCAAAAAGTGAGGGATGCCGGTAATGATGATGTCGCGATAACGGAGCGTGGCACAACGTTTGGCTATCAGGATCTGATTGTGGATTTTCGTGGATTCCCTGTCATGGGAAATTATGCGCCGGTAATACTTGATGTTACGCATTCGCTTCAGCAGCCAAACCAGACGGCAGGTGTCACAGGGGGGCTTCCGCATTTGATAGAGACGCTTGCCCGTTGTGGCATCGCTGCCGGTGCGAGTGGATTGTTTATGGAAACTCATCAGAATCCTGCTGTTGCGAAGTCGGACGGGGCAAATATGCTTCCTCTTGGAAAAATAGATGGATTGCTTGAAAGGCTGACGAAGTTAAAAATGTCAGTTAACCGTCTATGACGTGAACAAATACGCCCTGATGGTGTGTTTATATATTATAGAGTGTCGAATTAAAAACTTATAACCGTGGGACAGCATATAAACAAGATTATAGAAAACTCTATCCGTAAGAATTGGGAAGAGTTGGCAATGACAGATTTCAATGGCATATCTTTGCAGTACCGTGATGTAGCGCGGAAAATAGCTAAATTGCATCTGTTGTTTGAAAAGGCTGGTGTGAGCAGAGGCGATAAAGTTGCCATTTGTGGTAAGAACGGGACCCAGTGGTCGGTTGCTTTTCTTGCGGTATTGACTTATGGAGCGGTGGCTGTGCCGATTCTTCACGAGTTCAAGCCTGACAATATGCTGCATATAATCAACCATTCGGAGGCTAAATTGCTTTTTGCCGACAGCTCTATTTGGGAAAATCTTGATGCCGACAATATGCCCTATATCGAAGGGGTCTTTAATATAGCCGATTATAGTTTGCTTTTGTCGCGCGACGAGGCTATAACAGAGGCTCGTAAGACTCTCAATGCGCTGTTTGGCAACCGTTATCCTGAGAGGTTTACGAAAGAAGATGTGATATATGGTGAGTTCGACAGGGATTCGTTGGCTGTATTGAGTTATACATCTGGTTCGACCGGATTTTCCAAGGGAGTGATGATTCCGTATCGTGCGATAGAGTCGAATATTAATTTCGCTCTTGAAAAACTTACTTTCCTTGGTCCGGGTGACGGCTTGATATGTATGCTTCCGCTTGCCCATATGCTTGGATTAGTGATTGAGATGATGCATCCATTCTCTAAAGGATGCCATATATATTTCCTTACACGCATACCTTCCCCGAAGATAATAATCGATGCTTTTGCCAAGGTGAAGCCGCGGTTGATAGTGACTGTGCCGTTGATTCTTGAAAAAATAATCAAGACAAAGGTGTTCCCTCTGCTGGAGAAGCCTTATATGAAGTTGCTTATGACTATGCCTTTTGTCAATGACCATCTGCTTGGAAAAATAAAGGCTAAGCTGAATGAGACTTTTGGGGGAAATCTCAATGAGATTATCATTGGAGGTGCGGCTTTGAATAAGGATGTGGAGAAGTTTTTGCGACGTATAGAATTTCCATATACAGTGGGCTATGGGATGACGGAGTGTGCTCCGCTTATTTCTTACGCTGGACATGAGGAGAACCGTATGGGGTCGTGTGGAAAGGTAGTGGATGGCATTACGGCCGTTGTTGAATCTTCTGATCCGGAGAATGTGGCTGGAGAGCTGAAGGTGAAGGGCGACAATGTGATGCTTGGTTATTATAAAAATGACGACGCTACGAAAGAGTCATTGCGTGACGGATGGCTTTATACCGGCGACTTATGTTGTATGGATAGTGACGGCTTCATTTATATAAGAGGTCGTAACAAGAATATGATACTCGGACCGTCCGGACAGAATATATATCCGGAAGAAATCGAGCAGAAATTGAACAATATGCCATATGTATGCGAATCGATTGTCGTTTCCGATGACGGGAAGATTGTGGCACTTGTATATCCTGATTTTGAATTGGCGCGTCAACAATCGCTTGGGAATGCCGATATCGAGAAAATTATGAATGATAATATTAGCAATCTCAATCAAGAATTGCCGTCTTATTCACAGGTGGCAGGTGTGAAGATTTATACAGAGGAATTCGAGAAGACACCGAAGAGGTCGATAAAGCGGTATTTGTATCAGCGAGGATAGATTCGGTTATTGCTGATGGATATTGAGAAGATATGCCGCATAGTGGTTAAATTTGTTTAACTGCTATGCGGTTTAAGTATAGTTTAGTTATTTTCGCAGAAAATATTTCAATCTGAAAGATTATGGATAACGTAAAAGTCAGAATAATAAATAAATCGGACAACGAATTGCCACAATATAGCACTCTTTTTTCTGCAGGAATGGATGTCAGGGCGAATTTGCAATCGCCTGTCACGTTGCAGCCGCTTGAACGCAGGCTTATTCCTACGGGGCTTTTTATTGAATTGCCGGAGGGTTATGAGTGTCAGATTCGTCCTCGTAGCGGATTGGCGTTGAAAAAGGGAATAACGGTGCTTAACTCTCCTGGTACGATTGATGCGGATTACCGTGGAGAGATATGTGTTATATTAGTTAATCTCTCGGCTGAACCGTTTGTCGTGAATCATGGTGAGCGTATATGTCAGATGGTTGTGGCGCGGCATTCCACTGTTGAATGGGAAATTGCCGACAACCTTTCGGAAAGTGAACGCAGTAGCGGAGGGTTTGGCCACACAGGTATAAAATAACGACAGGGCAATGCAAGCGGTTTTAAGATATTTGTTGCTGTTTCTTGCCGTTGTCTCGGTTGCTGTTCCGGCTCATTCGGGCAAGAAGGATGTTGACTTTTCATCAGATTCGAGGAAAGCGGAAGTGTTGTATATGGAAGCCTTGGTTAAGAGGGTTGAAGGTGACAATGCTTCATTTTATGATTTGATAGAGAGGGCATACAGGCTTGATCCTGATAATTCAATAATTGCTTATTACTATGGCTATGCTTTGTTGATGTTTGATAATCAGTCGGTATCGAAAGTTGATGAAGGTCTGCGACTGATGAAGAGCCATTTCCTTGCCCATCCTGGTGATTTTTATGAGAATTATCTGTATGCGCTTGTCTGCAATCAGACAGGAAAGAAAGACGAGGCAATTTCCGTATGGGAGAAATTGTTGAGTATGGATCGTGGAAAGGTGCAGATATATCCTTTGCTCGCTGATGGATATGCAAGTAAGGGCGATTTTAAGAAAGCTATAGCTGCCTATGATTCTTTAGAACGTTCGGAGGGGAGGTCCAGCGCCATATCTGTCCGTAAAATCGGATATATGTTTGCTATCAATGATACTGCTTCTGCTCTTGCCGAAGGGCGTTCGCTTTTGAAGGAGGCTCCTCGTAACTTTTCTTACAATATGCTTATGGGTGATGTGTTCCTTCAGCTTTCAAATGCCGACAGCGCGATGGTTTATTATGATAAAGCGCAGAAAATTGATCCGGAAAACGGTTATGTCAGTCTTTCAAAAGCGAATGTATATAGTATGGAAGGCGATTCCTTGAATTACGAACGGGAAATCAATTCTGCAATAGTCAATAAGAATATCGATGTGGATGTGAAAATAAGGATACTTACAAATTATATACGTAAGTGCATCGAGGAAAATGATTCTTCCGCACGTGTGGATAATATGTTTAAGGTCGTGATTGGACAGCATCCTCACGAAAGCGATATTTTGAAACTCTATTGTGATTATCTCACGTTTAAGCGCGATTATAAAAATGCTGCCGAGCAATTGTCGTATGCGTTGGATATAAATCCTACGGATGTTAAGAGTTGGGAACGGCTTATGTGGCTTTATATTTATATCGATGAGCCACGGATGGCGATAGAAGCGGGTGAGAAGGCGTTGTCGTATAATCCTGATGAGCTTTCTGTCTATCAGATTATGGCTACGGCGTATTATCAGGTGGAAGATTATGAAAAGAGCCTTGAGGTATATAAATCACTTCTGGAAAAGAATAAGGAAATGCATATCGTGAATGAGTCTGACATATATTCCGGAATGGCGGAAGTGTATAATAAATTGGGAGATACGCATACGGCATTCGAATATTATGAGATGGCAATTGAATTGTCGCCAAATAATTATCTGGCACTCAACAATTATGCATATTCGCTTTGCATTTCAGGTGGAGATTTGGAAAAGGCGGAACGTATGTCGAAACTTGCTGTGGAGGCTGATCCTGAAAATGTCTCTTATCTTGATACATATGCATGGATTTGTTTTTTGAAGCGGGAATATAAGCAGGCTTTGGAGTATATAGAGAGAGCTATGTCGGAAAATGGCGATGCTGACCCTTCTGCAGAGATGTACGAGCATTATGGTGATATATTATTTATGAATGGTGATCCGGAAGGGGCTCTTCGTGAATGGAAAAAAGCGGTGGAGTTGAATCCGGATTCGGAAATTCTCAAAAGGAAAGTTAAAAACAAGACTTATTTCTATGAGTAGGGCTTTTATTGTCAATGGCTTGTTGTGTTTTTGTCTATTGTTTGTAGCAGCTGCTTGTGGTACTCATAAGTCTGGCTATGTGGCAGATGATTATGTGGAATCTGACGATGCGGTCGGGAGTGTTCGTGAGACCACGGATGATTATGATATCGCTACTGTGATTGAAAGCTGCCCGGAATGGACGGATGTGACTATTTCCGGTACTATGGCGGTCGGGATGGGGAGCAGTTTGAGGAGTGCGGTTGTGGTGAAGATGATAAAAGACAAGTCGGTATCCATATCCATTCGTCCGATTTTGGGGATAGAGATGGGTAAGATTTATTTTGAAGGAGATACAGTCACTGTTGTCGATAAATATCATAAAGCATATTTGAAGGAATCTGTAGGTAAGGTATTGGGTGGATATCTTGATTTGACCGCTTTGCAAAGTTTGTTGCTTTCTTATCCATTTGTCATTGGTGATGGAGCTCTTGACAGGAATAATTGTGATAAGTTGGAAACAGTGTATTATGAAGATGGCGGATATTCAATCTTCCCTAAAGAGCAAATGAAATCAATGGAGTATGGTTTTGATATGGACGGAAATAATATTCGGCAGTTCAATGTCATTGTTGGTAAGGATGGTGATGGTGTGGCTTATTCGGTAGATTTTGGTGGTTTTCAATTGACGGAACGAGGCAGGATTGCTACTTCTGTCAAATCGAATATGCCGTTTAATGGAGTGGATGCTTTTTTTGAATTGGATTATAAATCTGTGAAATGGAATAATGACGTGGCTGATTCGGTGACGGTGCCTTCCGGCGCACGTCGGTATGCTTTCAGCGACATAATGAAATTGATTTCACGGTAAAAGTATTATGCAGGCAATGAAGAAAATTATATGCTGTTTGTTGATAGGGGCTTTCCTGTGTTCTGTGGCTCAGACTCCTTCTGTGAAGGATATAGAAAGGCAAAAGCAGTCGAAGCAGAAAGAGATTACCGAAACATCCAAGAAGCTCGACCAGAACAAATCGAATACGCGCAGGTCGTTGCGTGCACTTGACCGTATAGCAGCTGATATAAAGGGGTACCAGGAGCAGATAGTTTCATTAAACAAGCAGATAGCAGATATAAATTTAAAAATCAGTGTGGTTAATCGGGAAATCGCTCGGAATGACTCTTTGTTGGCGAAGTTGCGCGACAATTATCTTACGGCAATTAAAAAAATGAGGAGTCATCGAAACTCGGGTAATCGTCTGATGTTTATTTTTTCTTCAGAATCATTCCATCAAGCTTACAGGCGTATGCGCTATTTGAAAGAATTTTCTCGTTGGCGAGAGCATCAAACGGAGGAAATCCGTAAGATAATCGCTCGTTTGGAGGAAGAAAAGCACCAATTGGAAATGTTGAATGAAGAAAAAAGAAAAGCTGTTGATACGATAAATTCGACAAAGTTGAGCCTTGAGAAAAAGCGCATGGAGCAGGCACGTGTGGTGGCATCCTTGAAAGAGGAGGGAGCGGAGTTGCAACAGGTTTTGGCTGAAAAGGAAGCTGAGGCCCGTGCTTTGGACGAGCAATTGGAGCGGCTTATTGCCGAGCAGGAGCGCATAGCTGCCGAGCGTGCCCGCGAGGAGGCTGAAAGGCGGAAGGCGGAA
>JADIMC010000057.1 GCA_017694955.1 Candidatus Limisoma faecipullorum | reverse complement strand
GAAACTTTTACCCCCCCCACACACAAATTGAACTATTTTTGTCATAAAAACTTATCTATTAACAATAAAAGTTGCGCCCGGCACAAATAAGGGCATATCACAATGGGAAAAATTGTACTCACTGCCGCATTGGGAATAGCGACACTTATGGCATCGGCAGCAATCAAGCCGACAGAAATCAACACTTTTACTGGCGAACTCGATGGATACGTTTACGAAACAAACAATCCTTATTTGGTTGAATACTTTATGCAAGACAATCAGGAGGATTACACGTACAACATCTACAACAGCAATCTTGAAAAAGTGTGGAGCTATACAGGCTACGCAGAATCCACCACCAACTATTCAATGAACACAGATATAGATGGGGATTATTTCACATTCTCCCAATATCTGTTCAACAATGACGATGAATTTGAGTTTTTACTGCAAAAAAGCCGTCCGGCGACAAATCCCGACTACGAGGGACAGACAGAAGTCTACGGTTTCCAACTCATGCAGAGCAATGGGAACGCCATTATCGACTTGGATTTTGACCAGCCGTTAAATGGCGGAAGCAGCATAAACTTTTACACATACCAACTCGGAAACGGCAAACTAATACTTGAACTTAAATACTATCATAACGGCGACCATTACATACGCTATATGTACGACCCTGCACAAGCTGGAGCCGTGCAATTGATTTCCAAAGGGCAGATGAAAGCGTACCCTAACCCCGTGAAAGCCGGCGATATGTTCAGAATCAGCGGAGTAAAAGGCATCACAGGAGCAACCGTAACAGTCAACCGTATGGACGGCTCTTTGGTCAACGCCTTCATATGCGACGCCACAGTAGCGGAGATACCCACTGGCGGGCTGTCAAGCGGCATATACCTCTATACTGCAACACGCAACGGCAAAGTGCTTGCCTCCGGGAAAATAGTTGTGGAATAAAACAGATTCCAAGCAAAATCGACGGCCATAACGCTGGTTCATAAGCGTTATGGCCGTCAATTTATTCCGGATTACGTATGCCGGTCAAGCCTGGTCGTTTCAGAGGCTATTCCGAAATACGAGGCATAATGACATTGCTGTCAATCAGGTCACCATTGCGATTGTAGAGCGAAATCTCAATGCTGTCAGGCGTGACTTTCATCAACATAGCACCCACAGTCATTGGGCCTTCGGTCCAGCGCGATTTAATCAGCTCGGTATTGTCTGTCAGCTCGCCTGCGGCAACGCCGCGTTCATTGTCGGCCGACGGTGTTTGGATATAGACCGTTCCTTTGCCGGGGGCAGTCACCTTACCGTCCCTTACAGGATGAGTGGCGACATAAATATGGTTGTTGGCGCTTAAAGCAAGGTCAACCTTGTGCTTGTCAAAAAACTCGTTCCAACGCGAGAATTGGGAAGCAGCCCCCTGGTTTCCATAAAACCATTGATAGTGTTCCATTACGGCTATACGCCTCGATGAATTGCCGGCTATCACCTCCTCGACCCAATTCTGAGCGGCAATAAGCCCTTCAGAGGAACGCATCGCCTCACTGTTGAGAGCGATGAGCAGCAGGTCGCCGAGTTTTGTGTAATAGCACACTCCCTCCTGCCCATCATAGCCGTTGAGCGGATTGGCGTTGACGTTCTTGAAAAAATGGTTGCCGCTGAACTTGCTTGTACGGTCCATATTGTCGTGGTTTCCGTTCACCCCTGCCCACATATAGTTGCGGAAATAAGGCTCGTCATAGAGGTCGCGCCAGAAAGAGTAGCTGCCGCCCCATGCGGTGATGTCGCCTATGTGCAGAATCATATCGAAATCGCCGCCGTTGACTTCTTTCAGCTTGTCGAGCATCGACATAGCTGCCCTCTTGCGGCCCGGAATCGGAGTATAGGAATGAAAATCGGAGATGATGGCGGCTGTCCACGTGCCATCGTCAGGCAAAGTGGAGAAATAGCGGATTTCGCCGTCGGCATTCTCTCCGAGACGGTACATATAACGGGTGCCGGGTTGCAGATTTTCAAGCGAGGCAACGTTACGGATAAAGCGCACGCTCTCGTAGAAATCCTGCCCGTCGGGCTTTTTAGAATACATATTGTCGTAAACTGTGCATTCCTCACGCACCGGTTCGATGCGCCGCGCTTCCGACCAGTCGGTATCGCCGGCGGTAGTGAGATAGCAGTAGGTGTCAGGCCCGCCTATGTCGCTGTGCCAGTTGACGCGGGCAGAGGTGGTGGCATCCTCGCCGGGATTGACAATCACAGTGCGCGGAGCATCAGCCAAGACAGGCATCGCAACCGTTATTGCCACGCCGAAAGCAATCAGGTTCTTGAATAAAATAGATTTCAGTTTTTTCATATTGACTTGTTATTTAAAATTTGGTTGGTTCATTCCTTATAACGCCCGAACCGGTCATCAGACCTTAGAATCAAGGCATAACAAAGATATGATTTTTTATTCTATTTTCTTCGCTAATCAACGAAAAGCCCATACCTCGTTACAAATCAACGCTATGTCGCAAAATTCTGTTTAAAATATTTGCACATCCAACGGCGATTGTTTATATTTGCAACACGTAACCGGGCCATCGTAATGACCGGCACTCTTACCTGAAATCTTGATACGGACCCGCTCCGTATGCTATCGTACACAGGCTACTTATGCCCCAATCCTGCCACACGGCTATTCTCGCCGCTATTCAAGCTAAAAGTTGAACATTAACATTAAACAGACATGAACAAATTATCCACACTTCTAATTATCGCATTACTTCCGCTTTATGCAAATTCACAATTCAATTTAAATCCTTCAGGACAGGTTTCCATCGGCAAATATGCAGACGGAATAGGTAGTAGTAAATCACTCATTGAAAATCTTTCAATAGGAACAAAATACCGTTTCGATACGATAACAATGTGTAAAATATATGGACCATTTGAGGGCGGTGCTGGTGCAAAAATTGCATTTGGAGGAGACCCATACCCAATTAATAACAAGCCTCGGGTTTCTATTGGAGAATTAGGACAAACAAAAACATATTCTCTACAACTACACGGATACAGTGGCATATACTTCACTTCATCTGAAAGAGATACATTTGCATTTTACAAACCGCAAAATCAATTCCAATTCAATTGTGATGTAAAAACTACAGGGATATTTATAAAGTCCGACGAAAGGTTCAAGACAGATATACAGCCACTTAATCATACACCTTATGGATTAAGAGATCTTCATGCTGTACGCTACAAATTAAAACAAGAAAATTACAGTGGCATAAAGTCACCGACCCGTTATGGGTTCATAGCACAAGAAGTAGAAACTGTATATCCAGAACTTGTTATGACTGATTCTACCGGATATAAATATGTTGATTATATCGGGTTAATCCCATTATTAGTGGAATCATTAAAAACAGTAGAAACACGCTGTGACTCACTTGAGAACATTATCACAGAAATAAGAACTGATGCAAGGGCTATGACGATAGAGGATAAAAAAGCGCAAGGCATAGAATTTGAAGAGACTCCCGTATTATATCAGAATGAGCCGAATCCTTTCAGCGTGTCAACGGAAATAGAATGCTATCTCCCATACCATACGAAAGATGCAGCTTTGTTAATATATGACTTACAAGGCACACAAAAACTGCGCAAGGAAATACAAGGACGAGGCAAAACATCAGTCACAATAAGAGGGTCGGAATTATCTGCAGGTATGTATATTTATTCGATGATTGCCGATAGTAAGGAGATTGACAGTAAACGTATGATACTTACAGACTAAAAAGGAGGATTAATTAATATGCAGACACATATCTATTTCAGAGCTATGATGGTTTCCGTGCTATTGATTATAGCATTACCTTTAATGGAGGCTCAAATAACATATGATATGGGATTTTCCAAACAACATCTTTCAATATCGACAGATACAGTTGACGGAAATCTTTATACAGTTGTAGAATATTCAAACTTACACCCAACGGGCGAACCGGGAAAGCCAGGACTGCCTGTCAAGTTTATACATTTTTCCGTACCTTGTTATGCTAAAGATTTTGTGGCAACAGTCACAGAAAAATCCTGCATCGATATCGACATTGACTATCCTTTAATGCCCATACAGCAACAGGCACAAGCCAATTTTTCAATTCCACCGGCATTCTCATCCCCTGACACGACCATATATAAGACAAATGGCTACTATCCAGCAGAGGCTGCAGAAATTGCAGAAGAGGGCTATTATGACGGGGAAAATCACATCGTGGCAGTTTCTGTAAGTCCCCTAAGCTACAACCCAATACAGAAAAAAAATACGGCTATACACATCAATTTCCGTCAGTCTTTCATACTCTATTGCTTCTTCCCCATCTGAACTGAAGATGAAGCCTATAAGCCGGGCTATAACGGCAAAACGTATTGAGGGACAAAAACAAACGGAATCCATAGTTGTCAATCCGGCACAGGTGGCAAAATTCGCCCCGGCTACTACCCCTACAATTAAGCCTATGACCGTTGTGGGATTACCTGCTTATGAATATTGCGTGATTACAAGCCGTAAACTTGCTCCTGCATTTAACCGCCTTATCGGTTGGAAACGACAAAAAGGCTATACTGCAGGAGTAGTCTGCATTGAAGATATTTTATCTTGTTCAGACTTCCAATCCGGAGATGAGGTTTCCGGTATCAATGATGATGCAGGGAAACTCCGCGCATACTTAAAATATACATACTCTGGAGACGGCTCTGGAAAATATGTCCTGCTCGCCGGCGACTATACGGTATTACCAATACGCTATGGTAGCGGATATGACAACAATACTCAAAGAGATTATATCATACCATCTGATATATATTTTAGCGATATGAATGGAAATTGGAATATGGACGGAGATGTATTTTATGGAGAGGAAACAGGAGACAACATTGACTTCTCTCCAGAATTATTTGTAGGGAGACTTCTATGCACCACAGCAGAGGAAATAAATAATTATACAGAAAAATTATTGCGCTATGAAAGAAATCCTGGTAATGGCAACTATGCGTATTTGAAAAAAGGATTTTATACAGAATCCGATATTTTAATGTATTTAGGGGATGCAAGCGATATAGCAAACTCTTTTAAGGACATCTTAACCACACAAACAATATTCTCAGAAGCTCCATCTTATGATTCAGAAAATCCATTTTTCCCAACAGGGACACAATGCATTGACGAAATGAATAACCGCTATGGCTTCTTCTGTTGGAATGGACATGGCCAACCAGGAGGAGTATGCGTTAAATCAGATGGCGATGCAAAAGGAAATTGGTATGCCATACTCGCATATAAGGGATATCCTTATAATCACAATTCAGAAAAGAATAATGGATTAGACTGTTTAACTAACTTCTATTATCCTGCAATTGCTTTTTCTCCATCTTGCACATTAGCACCATTAGATGACTATAATCTTACAAACAGTATTAATTATGGATATAAAAACGATTTCAGCATAGGTTACTCATTTACGACTGGAGGATTATATGGTGGACCTATTTTCCTTGGAAATTCCAGACCTTCAGGAATTGGTTCAGGAGCATGGCTACAAGAGAGTACTGTCAACTACATTTGTAAAAACTATTCTATAGCAGAAAGTATGTCATTATCTAAAGTAGTAAACAATAGCTCTGCATATAAAGACAAACTTACTTTAAATCTCATCGGTTGTCCAGAATTAGAAATGTGGACGGACATTCCGTTTGAATATAACGCAAAAAATATAACCGTAATCAGAAAAGACAACAGCGTGACTGTCGGAGGCAGCGAATTGCAAGGAAGCAGAATTGCCTTAACTTCCGGTCAATATGGAATACCAGGATTCTTAGAATGTTCAGAAACAAAAATAACATCACCTAATACAGATCCAAATACAGTAATAACCGTTTATAAGCACAATGCAATCCCTTACGTTTTGCCTGTAATATGGCAAAATGGGAAAGCACAGTCCAAGCAGTATTATTTCACAAACGATGTTACAATTGGCCGTAACGTTGACAGCAGCGGACGGACAAAAGGGGATTATGTTTTTACAAAAGATGCAGATGTCACGATAGAATCAAATGGTGATATTTCCATCAATGTTGGTTTTAGAATGGAATCTGGTGCAACATTGACTATCAAAACGACGAGATGCGTCACAATTTCCGGAGGAGAAATGGAAAGCGGAGCTACACTTTCAATAACAGCACCATTAATCTCCATTCAAAAAGGTTTTAGCGTAGAAAAAGGAGCAATCTTGAATTTAAATTACAAATGATATGAAAAGGATTATCGCATCAGTGGCGGCCTTGGGCTGCACATTAAGCTCGGTTGCGCAACAACCGGCAGAATATGAATATGTGCCGATGGTGCGCGAGGGCGTGGAATGGGAATATTATGCATGGGATATGTCTTATTCTGAAATTATCAAATTTCATTTTGACGGAGAAAAGACAATAAACGGAAAGACATACAAAAGATGCTACCGCACATCGAACAAAGACGATTTTTCAACACAGATACTTGCAGGCTATATGCGTGAGGACAACCGAAAAGTATACTCAATTGCCATTGACTCCAAGCATTACGGAATGCCATGGGATATCTACGGCAAAGAATATTTATCATACAACTTTGATTATGACAATACCGGAGACACCGAAACTATTATGGCATTTAGGAACGACATTATTGAATACATAGTCTCAGACATAAGTTTTATGACCATAAACGACAAACCAAGGCGGAAAATCAAATTCGGCACTACAGTTCCTGCCCTCATCGAAGGGTTAGGATATATGGGGAATCAACACGGCTCGCTCATCACCCCGCAACCACTGCTACTGTCGTGCTCTGACTGCTACCGTGCAGAATTAATAGCCGTCCGTGACACAAAGAATGGCGTAACTGAATGGAAGAAAGAAAACTATGACACATATATCGAGTGGGCAGGGACAGGCGATGTGGAATCAGGAAGCGACGGCTTGCAAGTGATGCAAGGCGACGGTTGGCTGCGCATAAAAGTTGACTGCAACTGCTACCGCCGCGCAGAACTGACCAACGCAAAAGGGACTGTGGTGGACACCGTGACGCTGCAAGGCGAGAGTGAAGCAGAGTTTACGACCGAATGGCTCCCGGCAGGGGTGTACGTCGTATCGCTGATTTCCGACACCGGCATACGCTCCGCCAAAGTCAGGATCAAGTAATATTCCTCAAAAGCAATCACGAACAGCAAGACACTTTAATCCAAAGCATTAGGCTATACTATGCTTGTTTGACAGCGAGGAATACGTGTGCCGGAAGATGAAATCCGTACATATGTCTGCCCCTGCTCACGAAGTCAATACCTTAAAGTTGCTCCGCGAACGGGGGTGGACAATCCATACCATATGACAATCTATCAAATGTCTGACGGCCTATTCGGGCTTAATCCCATTGATCTTGCCGCCGGATTGCGTTGTCTTTGCATAGGACAAGCTGCATCTCGGCATAACAATTCCAAACAAGTTTGATTGTTCTGCTCTCGATTTGCGTTATCTTTCCATAAGATAAGCTGCATCTCGGCATAACAATTCCAAACAAGTTTGATTGTTCTGCTCTCGATTTGCGTTATCTTTGCACAAAAAACAATAGAAAGATGACAGAATTGGTAAAAACTAAGCTAAACGATTCCGCCGCAATGCGGTGGACTGCCCTGCTATTGCTCGCAATGGCAATGTTCTTCGGGTATATATTCATGGACATACTCTCCCCTATCAAGGACCTGATGCAATCCACACGAGGCTGGGACTCTACAGCATTCGGGACGATGCAAGGCTCGGAAACATTCCTCAACGTATTCGTTTTCTTCCTGATTTTTGCAGGCATAATCCTCGACAAGATGGGGGTGCGCTTCACCGCAGTGCTTTCAGGAGCCGTGATGCTCGTGGGCGCATGCATCAAATGGTATGCCGTAACCGAAGCTTTTCAAGGCAGCAGCCTTGAAACTTGGTTCAACAATAACCTGAACTACATACCGGGATTCGATGAGTTGGGAATCTCTCCGTTCTATGAAGGCATGCCGGCATCGGCTAAATTGGCGGCAATCGGCTTCATGGTGTTCGGATGTGGCGTGGAAATGGCCGGGATTACCGTTTCACGAGGCATCGTCAAATGGTTCAAAGGCCATGAAATGGCGCTTGCAATGGGGTCGGAAATGGCATTGGCACGTCTCGGCGTGGCCACCTGTATGATTTTCTCGCCGGTATTCGCGCGTCTCGGCGGCGACATCGATGTATCGCGCTCGGTGGCATTCGGTGTGGTGCTGCTGATGATAGCCCTGATTATGTTCATCACATATTTCTTTATGGACAGGAAACTTGACCGCCAGACGGGCGAGGAAGAAGAAAAGGACGACCCGTTCAAGATAAGCGACATCGGCAACATTCTGCGCAGCAGCGGATTCTGGCTTGTGGCACTGCTTTGTGTGCTCTACTATTCCGCAATATTCCCGTTCCAGAAATATGCAGTGAACATGCTGCAATGCAATCTTACTTTCACGGAGCTTCCGGCTGATTCGTTCTGGGCTGGCAATACCGTGACAGTGATACAGTATGTAATAATGCTTATAGTGGCAGGAGCCTCATTCGCAAGCAACTTCTCCAAGACAAAAGCAATGAGATACGGAATGCTGGCGTTAGCCGTAGTGTCTCTTGTCACATTCTGCTATATGGGATATATGCGGCAAAGCGCGGAGACAATATTCGCAGTATTCCCGTTGCTTGCCGTAGGAATAACACCTATATTGGGCAAATACGTTGACCATAAGGGAAAAGCCGCTTCAATGCTGATTATGGGCTCACTATTGCTCATTGCTTGCCATCTGACATTCGCATTCATATTGCCAGAGCTTAAAGGCAACGCAATTGGAGGCGTAATCCTTGCATATATCACGATACTCGTGCTGGGAGCAAGTTTCTCGCTCGTGCCCGCATCGCTTTGGCCAAGTGTTCCGAAGCTGGTTGACGCAAAAATCATCGGAAGCGCATATGCTCTGATATTCTGGATACAGAACATCGGACTGTGGCTGTTCCCGCTGCTCATCGGGAAAGTTCTCGACAAGACCAATTCACAACTCGTGACAGATATGCAGAACGGGCTGATATCAGCAGAAGAAGCAGCCGTGTCATACGATTACACCGCACCGCTCGTCATGCTGGCATGCCTCGGAGCTGCCGCACTTGTACTCGGTTTTGTACTTAAAATAATCGACAAGAAAAAAGGATACGGACTTGAATTGCCGAATATCACCGAATAATATAAATTAACAACTGATACTCCATATTATTTTTCAAAACCCATAGCAGATTTCGGAAAAATTTCCGTAAATTTGTGAAAGCATATTCCAATATGCTTATGATAATACCAAACATTATAAAAACCATAACGAAATGAAAAAGTACAACTTTTACGCCGGACCGTCGATTCTGAGCCAGTACACAATCAAAAACACAGCTGATGCGGTGTTGAATTTCAACGGCACAGGACTTTCAATCCTTGAAATTTCACATAGAAGTAAAGAATTTCAAGCTGTAATCGACGAAGCCAACGCTTTGGTGAAAGAGCTGCTTGAAATCCCTTCAGGCTATGAAGTACTGTTCCTTGGCGGCGGAGCGAGCCTGCAATTCTGTATGATTCCTTACAACTTCTTGTGCAAAAAAGCTGCATATGTCGATTCTGGCGTATGGGCAAACAAGGCAATCAAAGAAGCGAAGCTGTTCGGTGAAGTTGACGTGGTTGCATCGTCAAAAGAAGCAAACTACACATTCGTGCCAAAAGACTTCACTATACCGGCAGATGCCGACTATCTTCATATAACTACTAACAACACTATCTATGGCACTGAACTGCGCAAGGATATCGACTCCCCTGTTCCATTGATAGCAGATATGTCGAGCGACATTTTCTCCCGCAAGGTTGACGTGTCGAAATACGATGCAATCTATGCAGGCGCACAAAAGAACCTCGCTCCATCGGGTGTCACACTAATCATCGTGAAAGAATCAGCACTTGGAAAAGCAGACCGTGTGATTCCGACCATGCTAGACTACCGGACACACGTCAGCAAAGGCTCGATGTTCAACACCCCACCGGTACTTCCAATTTACTCCGCTCTCCAGACACTCAAATGGTATAAAGAACAAGGCGGAGTGGAAGCAATGGAAAAACTCGACAAAGAAAAAGCCGAAAAGCTGTATGACGCTATCGACAACAGCAAGATTTTCACAGGCACGGCAAAACCGGAAGACCGCTCTATTATGAACGTATGCTTCGTTATGAAGCCGGAATATGCCGAATTGGAAAAACAATTCATCGATTTCGCAACAGAGAAAGGCATCGTAGGAATAAAAGGTCACCGTTCGGTAGGAGGATTCCGCGCTTCAATCTACAACGCAATGCCGATTGAAGGAGTGGAATACCTTATCAACACAATGAAGGAGTTTGAACGTAAACTATAACGGCTATGAAGATTTTAGTTGCTACAGAAAAACCGTTTGCGGCAGTTGCCGTTGACGGTATCAGAAAAGCCGTCGAAGAATCAGGCAATGAGCTCGTTCTTCTTGAGAAAGGCTCAAAAGACGATTTGTTAAAGGCTGTGGCTGATGTAGAAGGATTGATTGTCAGAAGCGACATTGTCGATACAGCAGTGCTTGACGCCGGGAAAAAACTGAAAGTGATTGTCCGCGCAGGCGCAGGAGTCGATAATATAGACCTTGTTGCAGCAAAAGAACGCGGCATATGCGTGATGAACACTCCCGGTCAGAATTCAAACGCCGTAGCAGAATTGGTTTTCGGAATGCTTGTTACAATGATACGCAACCGCTATAACGGCACTTCCGGAACAGAGCTGAAAGGCAAGACTCTTGGAATACACGCCTACGGACAAGTAGGACGCAACGTGGCACGAATAGCCAAGGGATTCGGTATGGAAGTTTCAGCCCTCGACCCGTTTGTGAAAGATGAAGTGATGACTGCCGACGGAGTAAATCCGGCACATAGCGTAGAAGAGCTATATAAAAACAATCAATACGTATCTTTGCATATACCTGCCACAAACGAGACACGCAAATCTGTCGGAAAGGCATTAGTCTCTCTTATGCCAAAGAACGGCATACTTATAAATACGGCAAGAAAAGAAATAATCGACGAGGAAAGTCTTGCCGAGACATTGCGTGAACGTCAGGATTTGCGCTACATAGCAGACGTAAAGCCAGACTCTGCTGATAAATTCACGGAAGAATTCGGCGACCGTGTGCTGTTCACCCCAAAGAAAATGGGAGCGCAGACAGCTGAGGCCAACATCAATGCCGGAATAGCTGCCGCAAATCAGGTGGTAGCTTTTCTGAAAGACGGTTGGAACAAATATCAGGTAAATAAGTAGGACAATATTTTTTCATATGTATTTTGAAAAAATCCCGGCGATGCGAATCGCCGGGATTTTTTATCACGCTTATATCACAATGATTCTGTCCGTGTCCATTCGGAAACACCGTTTTCGTTAATAGCCTCTATTGCAAAATAATACGGCTTACTCCGGTCCATCACCTTAAACCAGTATTCATTTGCGCCATACACCATAACGCAATTATACAGCTTATCCTTGTCCACTCCATAGTATATGTTATAGGCATAAGCATCATCGACCGGCTTCCATTTTATCCACGCATTACGCCGGTCGTCATCACCGCGCATAACGACAAAACCTTCGACAGCGGAAGGCTTACTGCCATTGCCATTACCAAACACCCGGAATCCCGAAAGAGCAAACTTTCCTGTCGGCACCGCTATGTTCTCCATTTTCAAGAAACGCGCACGAACAGGAACCGCCAGCTCCACATAATCGTGCGGAACATCCTTATCGTTCTTACTCTTATCAATAATCTTCTTCCAACGCTTGCCATCTTCAGAAGCGTATATCACATATTTGTGACTGATTCCATCCACTTTCCCCTGCAAAGCGGCATCTTGATCCGCATAATTAATCTGTACCGCCCTAACCGTAGAGACACATCCTAAATCAGAGATTATCCACTCTCCTTTGTTGCCTGACTTCGCGCTCCAATATGTCTTTACGCTCTCATCAACAAGATAATTTGCGGAATACCCGCCCAAAGTAGATGAGACCTGAACCGGCTTGTTATAATTAAGCAGCATCCACCCCGTGAAACGGCTTTCAAGATGATTCTCCACACCGTCAGGCAAATAATGCGGATAATCGCCAAACGCAGTATTGCAATACATATCGCCTTCCGCATCAAACCCGGCAGGCCACATACCGATTCTGCGCTCAAAATTGTTTTTCACGCTTATCGTCATAGTGGCAGTATGCCAATAATTTCCCCAGCGGTCTGTGAATGTAGAGCCGTGTCCGGCTCCCCTGATAAAGCCACCTGCCTTAATACTCAAAGGCAATGACTGATGTGCAAAATAAGAAGTCTCTCCGCCTAACGGTCCGTCACCTATCGTCACTCCATCAGCATAATGGCTGAATTCCGTACCAGGTCCGCCCCATTGCAAGTAATATTTACCATTATGCTTTGTCATCCACGCACCTTCTATGAACGGACGCATCAATGTGTTGTCAAGAAGCTCACCGAAACGATGCCATCCTATCTGCCCGTCATCACAAAGCAATAACGGCTTACGGTCGCCAAGGGGCTCAAACGTCCGGCGGTCAAGCTCCACACCATATATCGGAAAAGCGTTACTGCTGCCGTTATACATATAAAGCCTCCCGTCGTCATCAACAAAGAAAGCAGGATCCCAACCTCCTATGTCAAACTTCTCTATCGCCTTCTCCCATTTGTTAGCCTTCGGGTCGGTACTCATCCAAATCGGAAAATCACGCGTATAAGTCGAGCCGAAAACCAGCAATGTGTCACCCTGGACCCATGCTGCAGGAGCGCAAAGGTCTTCACCCGGTCCCTCTGGGGTCACAAAGCTTCTCCTTACAAAATTCCAATCACTGAGATTCTCGCTCCACCAATATCCGCCCTGATTTGTAGAAAACAGGTAATAGTCATCCTCATACATCAGAATAACCGGATCAGCAGTGGAGCGATGCTGTCCGTTAGCGCAAATTCCAAGACAATAAGCATAATCAATATTGACTGGATTACAATAAGTTTTCTGTTGCGCTGCACAAGGCAAAAAAACCGAGGCAGCGCAAACAAGCTGCACAAATAACTTCATCATTCAAATCCTTACATCGAATTCTTATTCGTTGCCCCAAAGTTTCGCGCCATTGCCGTGGTTCTTGCGCCATTCGTGACGCCATTTCATAATTTCCACGGTGTCGATAAGCGGCTTTATAGCGCGCTCTTCCTTCGACGGAGCAGCCGGCAATGCACAAGCTTCCGACTGATACCAATAAGCGACCGTCGCTATGTCCAATGTCAGGCAGTTATTATGCCCATGCTCGATAGTCGCTTTCAATGACTTGTCGAAATAAACAGGGTCATCGATAAAGAAACGGTAAACATGCGTGCGTCCCAGCCATCCTATATTATTGTTGACACGCGGATAACCGAAATATGGATGACAGAACGGCTGCTTCGGGCACCACGATGTGTTGAAGAAATCCTCAGTGCCTGTACCTATGATAGAAGGGGTATCCTCTCCGTCGATAAACCACATATCATCGCCCTCGCCATACCACATAGGCGACGGATTCTGCACATAATAGTTGATTCCTACAAAATGTCCCTTGCCTTTAATGTCAGCAAATACATAATTGTCCTTACCGGTTGTATTTTCCGTCTGAGGACCGAGCACGCCCCATTCCGTCTCGCCTTCAGGCAGAGCTTCGGTCAGCTCGTGGTTATACCAAGCATGGAAACGGCCCATATCTTCAGGTAATTTCTCCATCGACACATAATCAACATAGTAATAGAAGCAGTCGATGTTGCGGTCTGTCTGATTTTCTATTTCTATCCTCGCTCCTTTCTCAAAAGGCATGGCAAAATAGCAGGACAACCCTGTTCCGTCGTTCGGACCGGCCGACAACGGGAATGAAGCATAATTATAAGCCTCGTTCCAGCCTTGTCCGAAGAACGGGCCTATCGGCGACTCCACTGACGGATATTCGTTTCCGTCCCAATACATACGGATAATAATGTCGTTACGGCACAAATCAGCAGGACCGGGAGCGATTGTCGCCCAGATATGATTAATCACTCCGGCACCTTTTATATCTGCAAGCACAGCCTTCTCACCAGGCTTTATGTCCTTCAAATGGTCACGGTTATTGCCACTTCGGTCATAACTGCTTATACGATGACTTTTCACTCCACTGCGCATCTTGGTCAGGGTCATCATATCACTTGATAAGTTAGCCTGCGCAAATGCGCCAACCGACATTGCAAAAGCCATAACGGCTACTAATAATTTACTGATTCTCATAAACTTATACAATATGGTTAAAATTAGACTTGCATAAAAAACCCTATCCTACCATTCCCAGCAGGATAGGGTACAGAAACAATTATCCTGATTATGAAGAGAGTTACATCATTTCAAAACGAAGCTCTTTTCCTGTACGTCACGGCTGTTTGGTCCAACCATAACCTTGAATTCACCCGGCTCGCATACATATTCAAGCTTGGAGTTGTAGAACTTCAGAGTCTCGGCATCAATCTTGAACGAAACTGTCTTGCTCTCGCCTTTCTTCAAGCTGATACGCTCAAAGCCTTTCAGCTCCTTGACCGGACGGACCACAGAGCCGACCATATCACGGATATACATTTGCACGATTTCATCGGCATCATAGTTGCCGGTATTAGTCACAGTCACAGAAGCCGTGATCGAACCGTTCTCCGTCATATTGTCCGCGCTGAGAGTGAGGTCGCCATATTCGAATGTGGTATATGACAAGCCATAGCCGAACGGATAAAGCGGATAGTTAGGGCTGTCGAGATAGCCGGTCTTGAACTTGGTGAACCAACCATCGGCAGGAAGCGGACGTCCTGTATTGTACTCATTATAGCTCATAGGAAGCTGACCTACAGTCAACGGGAAAGAAGTGGTGAGCTTTCCACTCGGCGAATAGTCGCCAAACAACACATCGGGGACAGCGTCGGCAGTCTCGCTACCGCCGAACCATACATTCAATATAGCAGGAACATTAGCATCCTCCCAAGTCAATACTACCGGACGGCCTGTGAACAGAACCAATACAACCGGCTTGCCCGTAGCGAGCAACGCTTTCAGAAGGTCGCGCTGAGCGTCAGGCATTTCAAGTTCGGTACGGCTGCTCGATTCACCGCTCATTTCCGACGATTCGCCCAAAGCGGCTACAATCACGTCGGCCTTTTTTGCTATCGCAAGAGCCTCGTCGAGCATTTCCTTGTCGCTGCGGCTGTCGCGCATCTCGCGTCCGAACATAGTGGCATCGGCTTCGCGTTTTGCGTCGTACATCAAGTTAGAACCCTTTGCATAGAGTATTTCAGCCTTACCGGCAACCGCGCGCTGCATACCTTCCAACAAAGTGGAATACTTGTCGGAAACAGCGGCTACGCTCCACGTACCAGGCATATTGGCGCGAGTATTCGCAAGCGGACCTACCAAAGCAATCTTGCCTTTGCGCTGCAACGGAAGCACGTTGCCCTGATTCTTCAGCAACACAAACGATTCACGCGCAATTTCGCGTGCCGCAGCACGTGTCTCGGCAGTGAAAATCTGCTTTGCACGACGGCTCGAATCACAATATTTATACGGGTCTTTAAAGAGTCCCAATTTATATTTAGCCTCAAGGATACGGCGGCAAGCGATGTTCACATCCTCTTCCGAGACCTTGCCTTCCTTCACCGATTTCTCGATAGTCCCGACAAAGCCCTCGGAAACCATATCCATATCCAGACCGGCCTTCAACGCCAAAGCGGAAACATCCTGCAAGTCACCCATTCCGTGAGCAATCATCTCATAGATGCCGGTATAGTCGGAAACCACGAAACCGTCGAATCCCCACTGGTTGCGGAGTACTTCCGTAAGCAGCCAGTGGTTGCCCGTAGCCGGGATACCGTCAACGATGTTGAACGATGCCATCGCACTTGCCGCACCGGCATCCACAGCAGCCTTGTAAGGCGGGAAATAGTCGTTGTACATACGCCAATGGCTCATATCCACCGTGTTATAGTCGCGTCCTCCTTCCGGAGCTCCATAGAGCGCGAAATGTTTCACGCACGAAAGTATCTGGTCGTTGCGGGTAAGGTCGCCCTGATATCCCTTCACCATAGCTTCCGCAATGCGCGAGCCAAGATATGCGTCCTCGCCGTTACCCTCGGAGACACGTCCCCAACGCGCGTCGTGGCTGATGTCAACCATCGGGCTGAATGTCCAGTTGATACCGTCGGCACTCGACTCCGTGGCAGCAATGCGCGCCGAACGCTCTATCGCTTCCATATCCCATGTGCAGGAAAGTCCCAACGGAATAGGGAATACTGTCTCATAACCGTGAATCACGTCCATACCGAAAATCAAAGGAATACCGAGACGGCTTTCCTCAACGGCGATTTTCTGAACGTCGCGTATGCGGTCAACGCCTTTCAGGTTGAAAAGACCGCCTACCTGCCCCTTGCGGATTTGACCGGCAACGTCGCTGCTCTTTGCCTCTCCTGTGACGATTTCGCCGGTAACAGGCAAGTTCAACTGACCGATTTTCTCCTGAAGGGTCATTTTTTTCATCAAGTTGTCGATGAAGCTGTCCATCTCCGCGTCGCCGGCTGCCGTCATAGGCATAGCTGCCGAAGCCATCAGAGCGGATGCTAATAACAATTTAGATAACTTCATATTTATAATGCATTAATAATTATTTATTGACTGTGAATCCAAGCTTCTGCAGACCTGACTGCACCTCCGGACAACTCATGAACAAATCCCACAACAATCCGCTGCGGTAGTTCTCGATCATCGGGGCTATCGTGAGCTGGTCTATCGCCAAATAACGCGGGAGCGTCCAGTTCTCCTGTTCGGAGAAAGCGTCATAGAAGCCGTATTTTCCCCAAATCCACTCGCCTTTGCTGTAGAAATATTTCAAAGCGCGCATCGATTCCTCCGGAGTGTAAGGGAAGCTCGACAATGCTGCCGTCGGGGTAATCACGCCCAAATCGTTGTCGCCCGGGCAATGTGCGGCATATCCCTTTGTGGAATAGCTTGCAGTAAGTCCCCAGCAGTTTTCGCCATACCCTTTATAACCTTTAGGGTTATCCACGCAATATGCATAGTCGCTCATAGCGTGGTTGCGCGTCACGTTCCAATAGTCGGCATAACGGTCCTTCAAGCCGCGCGGGTCGAGACCGATATATGAATAATGAGCCCAGAACAACGGACCGCCCATCTTCTCCGCATAATTGTGGCTCAACTCCAACGGATATCCGTAAGGAGCGGCATCGGTAGTGAACGTGCCTTTGCGCGCCCAGCCCTCGTGGTAGCATTCAGCCGGTATGGAGTGTGTCGGAGAGGAGGCTCCGAGGATATAGACTATCAGACATTCATTATAGCCTTCCAACGGGAAGTTCATCTCCCACTGGTATTCCGGCGACCAGTGCCAGTAAACCACGTTCTTTCCGCCGTTGCGGTACCAGTCGAATTCCATCTCGTTCCACAGCTTGTTGATTTTGTCGATAAGCTGCTTTTCAGCCGGCACATTGGCGTCCATATACTGGCGCACGCACAAAAGGCTCTGCATCAGGAAGCAGCTCTCAACCAAGTCGCCGCCGTTGTCCTTCTTTCCGAAAGGCTTTACCTTCCCTGTCGGGCCGTCGAGCCAGTGAGGCCATACGCCGTGGAAGCGGTCAGCCTTTGTCAGATAGTCCACAATCTTGTTCAAACGCTCAACGCCTGCCTCGCGCGTGATGAAACCGCGGTCCATAGCAGCTACCAGTCCGGCAACACCGAAACCGCTGCCGCCGATTGTCACGGTCTTAGGGTCGTCGACACCATATTCGCCGTCCAAGTGGATGCGCTCGTAGGCAAGTCCCGAAGTACTGTCGGCACCTTCCCACATATAGTTGAAATGCACTTTCTGAATGAAATCGAGCATCGCGCTGTCGCTCGCAAACGTGTCAGGGCGGTTGATGGCCTCCTCTGCGATTGAGACAGGAGCTTCCGCCTGTGCCTGTGTGCCCTTGCACCCTGTAGCGGCTGCCGTAATTGCAAGCGCTGCCGCAAACAAAAAAAGTTTTCTCATAATTAATTGTTCCTATATTTTAATGGTTTTACTCAGCTCTGATTTGCCCGACTCGCCCAAGGACTCGATTGTGAAATAATACTCCGTATCCTTGTCCAAGCCACGCATATCGTATTTGTTGTCGCCATAGACGGTTATCGCGTTGTACATCTTGTCGGGAGCGATGCCGTAATAGATGTTATAGCCGTATGCGCCGTCAATCTTCTCCCACTCTATCATGGCGTTGCGGCTGTCGGCCTTGTCGCGCTTCACCGTCAGCTTCCTCACCGCCTCCGGCGCATTGCCTCCAGCCGTGCCGAACACGCGGAACTCCGAAAGGCAGAATTTGCCCGAAGGCACGTGCAGATTCTCCAACTTCAGATAGCGGGTGCGCAAATCCGACTGCAATTCTATGTAGTCGTGCGGACAGTCGCGGTCGTTGTCGCTCTTGTCAACCACAAGCTCCCACTCCTTGCCGTCCTCCGACGCATAGATGCGGTACTGGTAGTAAACGTCGTTGGCGCGGTTGTACTGCACGGTCTTGTGGTCGTAATAGTTGAGCTGTATCGCCTTCACCGTCTTCACATCGCCCAAGTCCATCATCAGCCATTCTCCCGGATTGCCTGTAGCTGCCGACCAGAACGTGCGCATGCTCTCGTCGGAGAGGTTTCCTGCCGCATAGATGCTGTCAGTGCTCGAAACCGTCACATCCTTGCCCAAGGAGAGCAGCATCCAGCCCGTGAAACGGTCTGCGGGATTCTTGATGTCGCTGTCGGCGTTCCAGTTGGGATAGTCGCCGAAAGCTGCGGAGCTGTACATGATGCCGTCCGCGTCGAATGCCGTGGGATAAAGCCCTATCCTGCGCTCGAACTTGTATTTCAGCGAAAGCATGCAGGTCGAGACGTGCCAATAATTGCCTTTCACGTCGCGGAAAGTGCCGCCATGACCGCTGCCCTGGACGAATCCGCCCGGCTTGTAGCTCATCGGGTTGTGCTTCTGGTAAGTGAACGGGCCCAACGGCGAGTCGCCGACATACACACCGTCGGCATAAACCTTGAATTCCGTTCCCGGAGCACCATATTGAAGATAGTATTTTCCGTTGTGTTTTGTCATCGACGCACCTTCGGTGAACGGCGCGAGCGTCGCCCCGTTGTCGTCGTTGTTCATGCCGAAACGCTCCCAGCCGTGTTCGTCAGGACGGAGCATCAGCACGTCATGGATTTTACTGATAGGATAAAAGTCGTCGCGGCTCAGCTGCACGGCTTTCAAAGGATACTCATTGCTTGAGCCGTAATAGAGATACAATTTCCCGTCGTCGTCAAGGAAAAGATAGGGATCCCACCACGGAAGCACTCCGCAGTCCATCACCCTCTTGAATCGTCCGCCTTTCGGATTAGTCGTGTACCACACCGGCAGACCATAGTATGTGGAACCCGTATAATAAAGCGTGTCGCCGCTCACGAATGCCGCCGGCGCGCACTGGTCGTCGTCGGTCGGTCGGCGCTGGAAACTTGCCGGAGCAAAATCCCATTCGCTCAGATTCTTTGAATAGTGGAAACCTCCCTGGTTAGTGGAGAAGAGGAAGTACTCATCTTTGTAGGTCAACCCCATCGGGTCGGCTGACGAACGGAACGAGCCGTTCGGACGCACATTATTATTGTATGGCTCGTAATTGTAACTGATGTTCATCGGGTTGCAATACGTGCGCGGGCTATAGGTGGAAGCGTCGTACCACCGTGTCGGCTTCGATGCGCGCCGCTGCGCTATTCCTTTGCGGTCGTCGTCAACGAGCGTGACATCAACGTCAACGTCCGAAAACTCCAACGGCATATCAACAATCTTTTTACCTGGATAATACACATACAATCGCAAATCGGCCTCGCCGCCCTTTATGGCGTAGCTGCCGTCGCTGCCTGTAGTGCAATGCATAGGGCTTGCAAAAAACATGACCGTCGCGCCCTCCAACGGCTTACCGTCCTCGTCGCGCACGATGCCGCGCACCGTACGGGTCTTGGTCACGGTAATGAAATAATCGCTTATCTGACCTTTAACAACCTTTATGGAATCGCCGGGAGCGGCGCCTGCCGGTTGTAGCCCGGCAAGCGCAATTCCACAGCAAATCAATAACTTTTTTACCTTCATAAAAACGCTATCGGTTTTTCCTATTTAAATAAATTACTGCTGAACAGTCAACTCTGTCAACGGCTCATTAGCCAATGCCGGAGCGTTCTCGATCTGTGTCGGCGGAATCGGATAATAAGTCTTGTCCTCTGTCCAGCCGTTCACGACGATATAACGGTCGCCCGGTGTTGGATCCGCACCTTCATTGAGCACTGTAGCAGCCTTGCCAGTGCGGACAAGGTCCATATAGCGTTCGCCCCATTCGCCGGCAAGCTCCATACGACGCTCGTCAAGAATCAACTCCACAGCATTTTTATTGAATTCTTCTTTCGAAATATATTTAGGATTCTTTGTTGTACCATCTTCCAAAAGCTCTTTAAATCCTGCACGTGCGCGAATTTTGTCAAAATCTTCAAAAGCTTCATCCAACGTACCTGCACCATTAGCGCAAGCCTCCGCGTGCATCAACAACACATCGGCATAGCGCAAGATACGGATATTGTTACCCGATCCATAACCACGACCTGCAGGTGTCTCGCTTGTCGGAAGATAAGCCTTGCCGTTCCAGCAGTTGGTAGCCGTCATATTAGTATTTAAATTTATAGCGTCACCGCTCGGAGTTGTCTCACCGCCTTTCAAGAAGGTGGTAGTTGCGCGGACAGTCTCACCACGTTTTTCTGCCCAGTCAACAAATTCGTCACGGTAACCGATGAATCCCCAACCGGAAACAACACCTGTGTTTGCAGGGCCTTGGAATACGTACCACTCACCAGGACGGATTTCTTCACCTGAGCCGGCATCGAAGTCTGTTATCTGACACTCGAACAAAGACTCTTCGCAAAGCATACCTGCTGTCTTGAACAAGTTGTAGAAATCAGGATACAAATCGAACAAGCCGCTGTTGATTACATACTCCGTCTGCTTCTTCACATTCGGGAAATCGTTCATCTGCAAATAAACCTTAGCGGCAAGTGTCGCGGCTGTATAAGAAGTGGCGGCACCCATATGCTCGGCATTTCTCGGATGAACTTTCGGAAGCAATTCTATTGCCGGAAGAAGGTCCTCGGTAAGCATATACTCGTAAACCACGTCGCGCACTGAGCGGGTCAAGTCGGTCTGAGTGTTGCTGCGCAGGATAGTCACATCGCCGAACAACTGGGTCAGGCGGTAGTAAGCCAAAGCGCGGAGGAAGCGGACTTCGCCCTCATATTCGCTGTTCTTCTGCAAATCATCATTGTTTGTGCAGTTAGCGCGGAAATTAGCCAGGTCGTCAAGTGCTGCATTCGCCACACGGACAATCTTGTAGTTCTGATTCCACATTTCGTTGAATCCCCAGAAACTGTTCATATATACGAAACTTTCACCGATATTAATCAAGTCTGCCTGGTCGTCGTGGCGGCCTGACCAAACATCATCGTCGCGCACGATGTACAAAGGAAGACCTACCCAGTGCATACCACCCGTACGCAATGCGCCATACACACCGGATACCGGCTGGTACATATTCGACAGGTTTGTATAGTCAATCGACTCTTCCGGCACCGTATTTTCCGGAGCCTTGTCGAGGAAGTCGCTACACGATGCACCTGACAGCAGCAATGCAGCAGCTGCCATATATGCTATTGTTTTCTTGAAAATTTTCATAACTTAAAAATTTAGTTTTTTTGTGATTATTAGAAATCAAGTTGCACACCGAATGTATAAGTTGCAGTCAAAGGATATACCTCTGTATCCCATCCTTCAGCATCGGAAAGCTCCGGAGTGAAGCTGTTCGACTTGAATGCGGTGAACGGACGGTCGGCTGTCAATGTCAAGCGGATGCCCGGCATAGTGTAGCTGCCGAATTTCACGTTCTTGAATGTGTAACCCAAAGTGATGTTCTGGATACGGAAGTAGTTAGACTTCTCGATGTAGTAAGTGCTCGGATACTGGTCGCCTACGTTCCAACCCTTGGTCAAGCCCTTGGAAGAAGGGTGAGTGTTGGAAGTGCCTTCACCATGCCAGCGGTTTTCATAAGAGTCCAAATCGAAGTTATAGTAAGAGCTTGCGTAACGCAAAGCGCGCTTGCGGTTCCACATTTCGCCACCAGCCTGGCCATAAGTGGTGAGTTGGAAATCGAAATTCTTGTAAGCGAAACCGATATTGAAGCCGTAAGTAAAGTCAGGGATATAAGAACCGAGAGCTTTCTTGTCGGAATTGTCCAAAGTACCGTCACCGTTCTGGTCCTTATATTTCAAGTCGCCCGGCTCAAGACCGTTGGCAACGGCAATCGGGTCGGCTGCAATTTCGGCAGCATTCTGATAAACGCCTTCAACCTCGTAGCCATAGAACGAGTTCATCTTCTCGCCCACAATCTGAGAAGTCTTTCCGCCACGCACGATGTTCACACCGCTTGCAAGCGACTTAACCTCGTTGTGGAGATAAGAAAGAGTAGCTCCGATATTATAACTGAAATCGCCGATCTTGTCTGCCCAGTTCAAGTTCAAATCAACACCCATATTGAGGATTTCACCAGTGTTGCGAGCAACATATTCGTTGGTCATCGGCACCTGCGGGCTGATTACGGCATCCTGAGTAAGACGATAGTACCAGTCAGCGCCAATGTTAAAGCGGTTGTCAAGAGTTGCAAGTTCCAAACCTACGTTGGTCTCGTTTACAATCTCCCATTTCAACCAAGAGAAGTATGTTGTGTTCTGCCAACCGTTTACAGGGGCACCAGCTCCACCATAATAGTTGCCGAACACACCTGAAGCGTCGTTACCGGTTACAAGCTCAGCGAAACCGTCGGAAGCGGCAACCTTGTCGTTACCAAGCATACCCCAGCTTGCACGCAGCTTCAAATAGTCGATTGCGCTCTGGTCCTTCATAAATTCCTCGTTGGAGATTGTCCACGCAGCACCTACTGACGGGAAGTAGCCCCAATGCTCGTTATACTTGGAAGATCCGTCGGCACGCATAGTGAACATCAACAAATACTTGTCGGCATAGTTGTAGTTGATACGGCCGAATACTGAAAGACCACGATAAGTAGTACCGTCATCGTCAAGAACACGACCTTCGGTATTACCGCGATCCCAATAGAGGTACTCCTCAGCGCCCTCCGGCACATTGTTGACTGTACCCGACATATAGCGGTAGTTTTCCCAACGTGCTTCGTGACCGAGCATCACGCCAAGAGCATGGTCGCCCCACTTGTCATTATAAGTCAGGACGTTGTTCCAGATTGACTTGTAGTAGTTGGAATTCATCTTCTGCAATGAGTTGACATCAAGATGCTGCCAAGAGCTTACATAATATGTAGGAGAGAACACGCGTCCACGAATCAAAGAGAAGTCGTAGCTGTAGCTTGTGCGGAAGTTCAATTTATCAGGAATAAGGTTCAACTGTGCATAGAAGTTGGACAATACCTGATAGTTCTCGTTACGCGAATCATAAAGATTTGCAGTTGCAACCGGGTTGTTCAAGTTAGCACTGATACCTGAAAGGTTTTGCGGTGATGCCCATCCGTCCTTTCCGATTGCGCCCTCTGCCGTGTCATGAACAGGCATAATCGGGGCCATATTGAACGCCTGCTGCCAAGCCGCATTGTTAGGCTGTTGCTGTTGAGAGCTGCTGAATACGCCGTTGAAACCTACCTTCAACCAGTTGGTAGCGTCATAATCCAAAGCCGCACGGAAGTTGAGTCGGCGGTAGTAGTTCTCAACATCCATAATACCGTCTTGCGACAAGTAGCTCATACCAACAGAGTAAGAAGCCTTCTCACCACCACCGGCGATGCTCAAGCTATGGTTGGTCATCACTGCCGGACGAAGCAACTCGTCATACCAGTCGGTGTCGGCACCATAGATGTTCTTGTCGTAGTCACCGCCCCAACGTGCTATTGAAGACTGCAAATAAGGACCGTAAATGTCCTCGCCAGCCTCACGGAGCATAGTGGCGTACTGGCTTGCGTTGGTCATGTCAAGCACGTTTGTAGCCATCTGCACACCTACATAGCCGTTGTAAGTGATTTTTGCGTCCTGACGGCGACTGCCTTTCTTTGTGGTGATGATAACCACACCGTTAGCTGCGCGCACACCATAGATTGCAGATGCGGAAGCGTCCTTAAGGATTGACATTTCCTGAATGTCGGCGTTGTTCAAGAAGTCGATATTGTCGTAGAACATACCATCGACTACATACAACGGAGTGGAATCGGAGAATGAGCCGACACCACGAATCTTAACCGTAGGACCTGCACCCGGAGTACCGGAGTTAACGACGTTGACACCGGCAACCTTACCCTGCAATGCCGACATCGGCGAAGATGTCGGGGTAGTGATAAGTTCCTGACCCTTGACAACCTCGATAGGAGCCGTCAAGTCCTTTGCCTTTGATGTACCGTAACCGATAACCACAATCTCTTCAAGATTCTGGGCATCCTCGGCCAAGGTTACATTGATTTGCGACTGCCCGGCTACTTTAACCTCTTGCGACTTCATTCCTATATAAGTAACAGAAATGGTCGCGTCGTCGGGTACATTGGAAAGAACATAGTTACCGTCGAAATCGGTAGCTGTTACAATGTTCGTACCCACTACTTTCACCGTGGCACCGATAACTGGCAGATTGTCTTTATCGACAACCGTACCTTTCACCGTCTTCTGCTGGGCAAATGCCATTGCCGGAAGCAAGAAAACAAGTAAAAATGTTAGGATTTGCTTTTTCATATTAAAAATTAATAGTTAGGTAATAAGGTAAAATTATTTTTACGCCGCAAACATACTCCTTTACAATATTTAAGGAAAGGATAATAGTACTACACCACTACTTTTATGTTGTAAAACACTACGTTTTTACTACGTTTGAGGCTGCTATTTGTTTGCGAATCAACACATTGCCCTACAGCCTCGATTTTTCGCTTAATTCACCCTGATTAACACCAATAAAACAATCAGCCGCCATTTGTTTTTGCCCCGCTTTTAATGTAATTTTGCATCACAAGAATATATGCAGAAGAAATGGCACAGGCAAGAAGGAAGAAATCACGTGGCAGAAACAAAAGGAAAAACGGATGGAAAACACCTGTCATAATAATGATTGCAGCAATAGCAGCCCTTTTCGCATATGCAATCTGCAGCGGAAAGATTGACTGCAAGCCATTGCTCGACAACATCGAATCCGTCGAGACCATACACAACGGCAGCGAAAAGCTAATGCGCATAAGCTCGCCCGCCACGATGGAGGAGCAGATAGTGGAATATTCAGGCTTCACGGTATCGTTCAATCCCGGATTGCGGATACCCAACTATGTGGTTTACGAGCTGACCCGCAACGAGACCGAAGGCGATGTGGCAAGAGCCAGCTCGTTCGACCGCGACACGGAAGTGGAAGGATGCCCCGAGCCGTCGGACTATACGCGTTCAGGCTACGACCGCGGGCATATGGCGCCTGCCGCCGATATGAAATGGGACTACGACGCCATGCACGAATCATTCTATATGACAAACATCTGTCCGCAAAACCACTCCCTCAATGGCGGCGGCTGGAAACGTCTGGAAGAAAAGATACGCGACTGGGCGGAACGCGACAGCGCATTGATAGTGGTGACCGGACCAATCACAGAACCGGGACACAAGACGCTGAAAAGCGGAGTAGCCGTCCCGCAAAAATTCTTCAAGGCAATACTCGCGCCATATGCAAAGCCTGTGCGAGGAATAGCGTTCATCTACAGGAACGAAGGCGGACAGAAGGTGATAGAGCGCCAGATAGTGAGCATCGACAGCGTGGAATCGGCAACCGGACTTGACCTGTTCTACGAGCTGCCGGATGATATTGAGAACAGAATAGAAAAATCAAGCGACTATAACGAATGGAACAATTGAGCAAGACATACGGAGAGGACACAATATGCGCAATATCCACTCCCGCCGGAGTCGGCGGAATAGCTGTGGTACGTGTCAGCGGAAGCAAGGCGGTGGAATATGTGATGAAATCGTGGCGCGGTTACGATTTGCGAAAAGCCGCCACCCACACGGCGCATTTCGGACGCATTGTCTATCCCGACGGGGAAACGCTCGACGAAGTCGTTGCCACAGTGTTCCTTTGCCCGCATTCCTTCACGGGGGAGGATACCGTCGAGCTGTCGTGCCACGGCTCTCAATGGATACAGACCCAGCTCGTCACACTGATGCTGCGTAACGGATGCCGTGCCGCCGAAGGAGGAGAATTCACACGACGTGCGTTTATGAACGGGAAAATCGACCTCTCACAGGCAGAGGCGATTGCCGACGTAATTGCATCGTCGTCGCGGGCATCACACCGGGTGGCAATCAGCCAGATGCGCGGCGGATTCAGCGAGATGCTTGCCAGGCTGCGAGAACAGTTGCTCGAATTTGTGTCGCTGATGGAGCTGGAGCTTGATTTCAGCGAAGAGGATGTGGAATTTGCCGACCGCAGCCGGCTGACAGACCTTGCCAGACACATCGACAGCGTGATTACCAGCCTCGCCGACTCATTCTCCGTCGGAAACGCCATAAAGAACGGCGTCCCGGTGGCCATCGTAGGAGAAACCAACGCCGGGAAATCCACATTGCTCAACCGGCTGCTCCACGACGACAAAGCCATCGTGAGCGACATTCGCGGAACCACACGCGACGCAATAGAAGACACAATCAACCTCGGAGGCATCACTTTCCGCTTCATCGACACCGCTGGAATACGCGACACATCCGACAAGATAGAATCTATCGGAATAGACCGCACATTCCAGAAAATCGACAACGCATCAGTCATACTCTGGATGATTGACGGCACACAAGGCACTGGCAATATCCGAGAAACAGCGGAAAGAATAATGCCGCACTGCCAAGGCAAGCAGCTCATAGCCGTAATCAACAAGTCGGACAAACTCGACAACAGCACCATACAGGCAATCCAATCGGAAATTTCACACATCCATGACGGAATAAGCACAATAGCCATATCCGCGAAAAACGACATCGCCGTTGACCGCCTTGAAAAGATGCTCGTCGAATCGGCAGGAATACCGGAAAACGACCCGAACGCAGTGGTCGTGACCAACGCACGCCACTATGGCGCCCTATGCCACGCACAGGAAGCCATCCGCCGCGCCATAACAGGCCTGCAATCCGGCTTGTCGGGCGACTTCGTGTCGCAGGATATCCGAGAATGCATGCACTACCTCGGCGAAATAACCGGCGAAATAACCACCCACGAAATCCTCGGCTCCATCTTCTCCCGCTTCTGCATCGGCAAGTAGGATATTGTAATCAACTGCAACAAATTAGAACCAACTATAATGAAGTCGCTGATTTTCAGCGGCTTTTTTATTTGCCAAAAATCCAGCTATAAACAGTTGGATACTGTTGTTCACCATATTTTTCTACCGTATTTCTACCGCGGAACAATTAAG
>JADIMC010000056.1 GCA_017694955.1 Candidatus Limisoma faecipullorum | reverse complement strand
AGCCGCATAGCGGCTGCGTTGGCATAACCCACGGCTTCAGCCGTGGGAAGGGGCTCCACCACTATACCGACCCCATAGGGGTCGTGCTAAAGCACATACAGAAAAGACAGATGGCAAAAAGCCAAAAGCCTCCGCCATCTGCCATTTGCCTGTTACAAATATCCTATCTGATCAGCTTGAAAGTCTTCACTTCCGTTGCAGAACGGGCCACAACCGTATATGCCCCCTCGGCAAGCCCCGAAAGCGAAGCGCGTCCGGAAGCGTCAGTAACGGCAACCATCCGCAACCTTCCGTCCATTCCATATACGCTCACTTCCACTCCAGGCTCATTAGCAACCACAGCCGGCTCATCGCCGCCGACAAGCACGATGCCTTCATCCGCGACATCGCCGACACCAGCCTCCGCACTATAGACAAACGTCACCGGCTCTGTCCAGTCTGTATCAGTAGTCGCACCACCCTCATCGACATAGGAGAAACGCGCACGAACATAGTACGTAGCACCGTCAACAAGCAATTTGCTGATCAGCTTCACATCGCCAAGCTCCGGAGTCTTGAACACAAAGCCTGTGAACGTCCCGTTATAAGAACGGCGCGGAGCAAACGACTCGTCATCGCAAATCATCACATTGAGGCTCTTGATGCCGCGCTCCGGCTCCACCTCGACAGTCCAATTGGAATACAAAGTCTCGCCGTTTTCCGAAGGAGTCACAAATACCGGCACATCCGGAACAATGGCAGCAGTGGTGAAGCGCACCGGTTCGCTCGTGAATTCCACACCGTCAGACGACGAAGACACGCGCGCATAGTAGGTCGTGCCGCCGCAAAGCACAAATGCCGGCACCTTTGCAAAGCATTCACCGACAGAGGTATCATAGACCACATCCGTGAAATCAGAATTGCCGGACACTTCAAGATGATAGCTTTCCGCCTCCAGAGCGCTCCATTCTATCGTGAGGTCGTCGGCGCATCCTGTCTCCCCGTCAACAGGCGAAGTGACGCGGAACACATCGACAGTGAACGCGTTCACATCAGAAACCGTTTCGATTGTATTGTTTCCACGAGCAGTGACAGTCCAGTAATATGTAGTCTCTGCATCGAAATTCCAAATGTCGGTTGACGCCACATAGTTGCCTGTAACTTCCTTCCTCAACAGGATGTTTTCCATCTCCGGATCATCTGACAACACTATTTCATACACCTCGGCATCGCCTTCCCATTGAAAACGGAAAGTCGCTGCGGTCTTCGTGCCGGCAACAGGATAGGTCGGCACCGGCTTTTCAGCCTGAGTCACATCTGCACCCTCGAACACAGCACTGTACTCGTTGCCATAACGGTCAAGTACGCACACGGCATATGCATACTTGTCCAAATCGGCATCGGCAATGCCCTGATCCGGAAATTTCGAGTCATAGACAGGGATTTCGAAACTGTCAGAATAGCTTATTCCCAAAAGATACTCGGCTTCCTTGTGGAAACTTCCAGCCTCGTCTGCAGGAACGGCATAGACTGTATAGCGCACATTATCCATATCCGACGACCAGCTGACTGTACGTCCTGAGCGGGTAACGCCAGTCACCGCTCCCGGGCATTCCGCCTTAATCCATGTCACTGCCGGAGTGAGCGATTTCGTCTGGAACACATTATAGCGCAGATAAGACGACAACTTTATCTTCTTGACTGGACGCGTACTAATCTGCTTGGCTCCTTCACGCAAGGTTTTCCATGGGAAATACACCACGCCGGATGTGCCGCCGACCAAATCGGAAGAGCGGTTCAAATCGACCTCATCCACGAACTCGTCCAAATCCCTGTCAGCATTAACCAAATCCGAGAAATTAGCGGAAATGTCCTGGCTGATATAGCAATGGCGATTGAATTTCTTAGCCACCTCGTACCACCACGGCACAATAAGCGCGTAATTGGCAGCGCTGTGTCCTATCGGCCAATAGACCTGCGGGGAGATGAAATCGATAGAGCCCTCCGAAATCCAAGCCATCGGGTCTGAATAGATTCCGTTATATTGCCAGTCGCTGCCCGGACACGGCTCAACGCCATACTTGTCGGCAACCTCCTGACTGCTGCAGGCCACGCCCGCCGGGCCGATGCCGAAGCGCACCCACGGCTTATTGGACTTGATATAGGCATTGACCATACGCACCATATCGTTGACGTTCTCGCGGCGCCAGTCGCCCTGCGAAAGCGTGCCGCCGCCGGCAACATACGCCTCGTACTGCTCCGCGTCGTACGTCATCGGCAGACCGTTCTGATAGAAATAGTCGTCGAAGACAACACCGTCAACATCATACTTGCTCAACAAATCGGCAATCACATCCACAATGCGCTGCTTCACCTCCGGCAACGCCGGGTTAAGAATCGTGTGGGTGGCGGTTTCACCTTCACTATTTACATATTGATACCCGTCAATTAGCCAGTCGGGATGACTGTTCTCGTAGTTCTTGTCGCCGCCGTTGCTCCCCCATCCTGTCATATCGCTTGAATTCAGATAGCGGTAAGGGTTGACCCATGCATACAGCTCAAGCCCGCGCTTGTGCGACTCGTCGAGAATGAAGCGCAACGGGTCGAACGGAGGCTCTTCGCCACGCGTCGGGACAATGTAGCTCGACCACGGCTCATACTTCGAGTCATACATGGCGTCGCACATGGTACGCACGTGATAATAGACTGTGGTCATATTGTTGCACCGCAACGAGTCCAAATCCTTTATGCACCTGTCTTTCTGAGCCGCAGCATTAGAATCGGTCAGTTTCTTCGTAGGCCAGTCACTTATATAGCCCGACATCCAAGTGGCGCGGTGCTCGCGCTTCTCGGCATTGGCAGCCACAGTAACAAAAGCCGCCACAAATAAAATCAGAACCTTGATATTCTTCATACTTTCCTCTTATAAAAATAGCTTCTCCATAATGATAATACAGAGAAGCTATCCATATGGTTAATTACCTGCTAAAACAACTTCGACTTGTTATTATTCACCACGATGCCAAGAATCTTGTCAGTAACCGCCGGAACATCGACTATCTTGTTGTTAGCGTAATCGAAATACTTCAAACCGGTAGTATAGTCTTTGTCCACACTGTTGAAGCCGAAATACACATTACCGGATTCCTTATCCACGGCGAACTGTGTCACATACACACCTTCGTCTGCGGTAGTATTGATTGGATCGGCATCCATCTCCTCGCTGAAAGTGAACTGATCACGAGTAACTGTGGCGCTTTCCGCCGGGATGTCGTATTTATAGAAACCGCCATTGGTCTTCGTGCGCCATACATAAAGGGCATTGCGATCCTCGTCAAGGGTGAATGCCTTCAATGTAGTGCTCGCCAATACCGGTTCATAAGGCTCTGAAGCAGAAGCGTAATCCGTTACTATGTCAGTGGACTTGAAGCGCAATATGCACTGTCCGGCATAGCATTTACCCCACCAGTACATACCCTTGGAATCCTTGTAGATACCCGTAGTGATGGAACCGTACGCGATAGTGCGGCTATAGTATCCAAGCTGGTCGTTCTGTACGAAGTAGTTGCTCTTCTCCGTTTCTCCGCGCGCCGAGAGCGAAGTAGTGCGCAAACCGGTATTACGGTCGCTGTAAAGCATGTTATCGCCGTCTATGCAACCGTAGAACGGGTCATTGAAAGCTGTCTGTCCGACATTCGTGACCATCACATTCACGGAGCTTCCATCAACGCTCATCACATTTATACGCCCGTCGCCGTTGGTCCCGGCCTCATCGTTGATATAGGTGTATTGCTTGCCGGCATCAAGAATGTAGATCCATCCATTGCCTTCCACGTCATCATAATAGACAAGATTGAATGGCATCGAGCCGCTGCTCACTCCCATATCGAACGGAAGATTCTTCGTACCCTCCGGCAGCTGGTCTGCCGGTATAATCTTCATTGCATTGATATTGCCGTCGAGCACCGCATAGTAAAGCGTAGGATACTCCTTGTCGGCTCCTACCTGCACGTTCACATACGAATCTTCAAGACGCCGGTTCTCGCCGTCAATGTCAAACGTTGTCTGTATTGTGATTCGTTGCGAGCCGATGTTACGGAATTTCAACTTGCCGGGATATTCGACATTACCGTTCTCATCGGCATAACCGGAGAACGTGGTGATTTCCTGCCCGTCCTCGGTCATTGTGCCTTCAGGAAATATCCAGTCATACTTCACGCGCTTGTTCTCCGGATTCGGCAGGAAGATGTCGAAATCCACAGTAACATCGTTGATTGTGATGATGTCAGAGCTCTGCTCCTTGATGCTCAACACCGGAGCGATATCGTAAATCATCAGAGGATATGTACGCGAGCCCACGCCCTCGACCGTAAGCTTCACATTGTAGTTGCCGGCCTTGGCATACTTGTGCTGAGGATTTTCCTCATTGGAAGTCACACCGTCGCCGAAATCCCACGTCACGCTTCCGTCCTTTGCGGAAGTGTTGGTGAACTGTATTGTGGATACCACATAATAATCGAGTGCGTATTCAACTTCCCCGTCAGAATTAGGAGCCACTGAGTAGATGAAGTCAACGTCCTTCGACGGGAAGTCAGTGTATTCAGGGTCTGCTTCCGTACAAGCGGAAAGCCCGGTCAAAAGCACTGCTACAAAACTTATATTTCTTAATAGCTTTTTCATATTCTACACTTTAATTAGTTAAGATCAATTGTGAACGCATCTGTGGTATAGCCAATGTTTCCATCAGTGTCAAACACCTTGAACGTCACACCAAGCTGGTATTTGCGTGAGAACGACACAGAATATTGCCCTTCCACCGAATCATAAATCCAGTCAGTAAACGGAATCAAAGAAATAAGGTCCTTGAATACCGGCATATAATTGCTACGTACCGTGGTCACGATACCTCCGACATTGTCATCATAGCGGCAGAACAGCCATGGAGACGACTCGTACACATCATAAAGCCGTACGCCATCAGGAGCCACATAATCGAGAGGCACTTCACGATACACGGAAACCCCGTTGACAAGCTCGATATAGTACTTCCCTATCACGTTGGGCACTTCCTCCGTCTGGGGTCTTCCTCCAGGTCCTTCCACCTGTACCTCCTTGGTGGTTTTCGTGTACCAGATGTCGCTCTTGTCGGCAGTCTCTGTCAAGACCAGTTGGGAAAGCTCCCCGTTCTGATTAAGATTCTGATAATTTGCTATCACACCGTTAATCTGGTCTGTGGTAAAATTATAATTCACATATACATAGCGCAAATCATCATAGTATGTACTATCCTGCGTAAGCGACGTCACAACTGTATTGACAAAGTCCTGGCTGAAATTCTCAGGATAATATGAATCGAATTTCTCCTGATCCCATTCCGAGATATTGCCCCATGTCAATTGCCGCAAAGTCCGGGAAGTGGGGAATTTCACATTAAGCTCGAATTCATGTCCGTTCCATTCCGCTTCCGAATGAGGATAAGAAGCGACAGTCTGGGAAGCGCGGATTGTATCCGTACCGCCGATACTCAAGCTATAGGCATATGATGGAGTAAGCCTCAATGTGGCTGCGGCAGACTCCGTCTGGGAAACGAGCACCCATATTTCCGAATGGTCAGGCTCATGCTCGCCATCTGTATAGTATTTACCCTTGAACGACACACTGTCACCAGCATTGACTACTGTTGTGCCAAGTTCCAAAGATACGGTCGGCAGCGCATCACCCACATTCACCATATCCCCATAAGGATCGTGCATAGAGCATGATGCCATTAATACCGCTACGGCAGCTATGCCACCTATTTTATATTGCAATTTCATATCTTTATTCTTCTTTTAATTACTTACTCCGCTGTCAATGAAGTACGCACTCCGGGGTCTTCCGCCCAAATCATCGGCTTGCGCAACCATTCATAATTCTTATAAGCCCCAAGACGCTCAAGCTCAAGACGGTTGTACTTTTCTTCGGTCTCCGGGTCATAGTTGATACGCTGTATCCATGTCTTCTCCTGATCTGCCGTGCTTAACCCGTCGATCCAATATGGAGCATACAAGTTGTACGGACGGCGGAGCGTAGGATATACAATCTCGTTGTTCGAGCCGGCGCCTATGCCGTTACGGTTGTTGCTGTAATGGTAGCGGCGCAAATCTGTCCATTGCTCAGGCTGCATATACATTGCAATGTACTTCTGAATCATCAGGTCGCTCAACGTATATTCCGACTCATTGAAATACCAATGATGGTTGCCAGGAGTCTTTTCATTCGTAACGCCATATACACGGTTACTGTAAGTAGTGCCCTCTGGACTCTTCTCCGGCATCGTGGCATCGTCAAGGAAAGCGTCAACAGTCGCCTGCCAATAAACCGGAGCGTACTCCGGACGCACATCTATCGCCTGGTATTCTCCGGATGCCAACACATTACCCGGATAAAGCACATCAGGATATTTTTTCTGGAAAGCTTCCAGATGACGCTGGATATTATAACGCGTAGCTTCCTTTGCAAGTGCACAGGCCCCAGCCTTGTTGCCCTTCCAATACTCAGCCTCCGCCTTTATAAAGTACAGCTCCTCCATAGTGAACAACGGCACATAAGAATCTGTCGTGCCCGCATATGCTCCGGCATATAAGTCCGGGAAATTGGACGTCTTAAACGAAGTGCCGCAACCTATATTATTTTCAAGCCAGCGCAATTTGACACGGTCGGATGAGGAAGTTGCAGATGCCGGCCCTGTACGCGGTTTGAACAAAAGGCTCGCTCTTGGGTCATCGGCATATCCGCGACGTTGCACAAATGCACCGGATGTAAGCTCATTATCCTGATTGAATGCACCCATGCAATCAGCAAGCAAGAACTTGGATGGCACCGCATCCGTCAGCATGTTGGCACGCGACTCCCAGCTGTTGATAACTGGCTGGGCATCGCTCCACGGGGAATTCTGCTGCTGTGTGCCACCGTCGAAGTTGTAGCGCGGCTCGCTTCCGAAGAACGCACCGTACATCGGGTCTGCCTGCCAGATATTGATTGCCTCGTCGGCAGCCGCGATAATGGCATCGAGTGTGCCGGCAGAGGTATCGACATTCGGGATGTTGCGAAGAAGAATACGTGCCTTAACAGCGTAAACAAGGCCAAGCCATTTGTTCAAGTCGCCGGCATACACACGGTCTTCATTTACCGTTATCTCCTGATTCAGGTCGGAATTGAACTCTCCGTTTTTATAGCCGTTTATCAGCGCATCGGCCTCCTCAAGCATCCATGCGTAAATGCTCGCCTGTGTATCGTATGTCGGGGAGTTCGACAAATAGGCATTCGAACGCGGCATATCGCCGAACGCGTCTGTCGTCAGCTGTGTTGACATAAGACGGATTACACGGGCAATGAAAGTATAGTTAGGTGAGCTGATAGCCTCGGCATTACGCAAAAGCTCATTCACGTTAGCTCCAATGTCATAGAAATGGCGACGCCATTGCGGGTGACGGTTCATAGTCAGGAACTCCCAACCGTTCTTATAGCCATATGACCCTGTCGATGTCTTACCTGTTGTGGTAAGGCACTGCGAAAGATAAACATTGTATTCGGCATGGTCATAATTAACCTGTGCCGCATAGAATATCACCACAGGCAGACCATTGTCGGCAGCAACTCCAGGGGCGGCATCCGGATTCACATTGTCCTCAAGTATATCCTCACAGCTCGTTCCTGCAAGGCCAAGCAATAAAGACAATGCTATATATTTCAATTTATTCATATTAGATAATGATTAGAATGTTGCACTAAGTGTGAAATTAAAACTGCGCGTAGTCGGGACACTGTAATTGTCGATACCGGCAGAGCCTGTACCACCACCTGTTCCGGCTATGATTTGCGGATCGCAACCGGTATATTTGCTTAACAGGAACAAGTTGCGCCCTGTGGCAGAAAGCTTCAAGCCCTTTATCGGGCAAGCCTTCTTCAAGAATTTCGAGAAATCATAAGCCAGCGTAACGTAGCTCAGACGGATATATGAACCGTCCTCTATGAAGTTGCTTGAAACGGCGTGATAGTAATTAGTCACGAAATTATTGTCGAAAATCACCGGTGTGGTGTTCGGGACATATGAGCCGTCAGCCTGTTCCACCACTCCTTTCACAAGCACCTCATGGTTGCGGTACTTCGTCAACAGATTTTCCATACCTGCGCTTACCAGTCCGCGACGGGTTGCATTATACACATCGCCACCGCAACGTCCGTCAAGCAAGAACGACACCGTCAAGTCTTTCCAACGGAAAGAAGAGCCGATACCCAGAAGGAAGTCAGGCTCGCGGTTACCAATCAGATTGGATTTTGCGGCGCTGATGATAGGATAACCGTTCTCATTGACGATTATCTGCCCGTCAGGAGTACGCTCATAGTCACGACCGGAAAGTGCCGTTGTTGACCCGTTGAGGTATGCTGTCGGGAATACATCACTATACTGTGTTCCTTGTATTTCAATTATGTCGTCTGGCAACGACTTCACTTTACCGCGGTTCAACGAGAAGTTGGCTGTTACTGTCCAGTCGAAGTCCTTCATGCGGAGAATGTCCTGTGCCAATGTAACCTCGACACCCTTGTTCTCGATAGAACCTTCGTTACGGGTCTGGAGGATTGTTCCGGATGCCGGAGAAACGCGCACCGTCACAATCTGGTTGTCAACTGTGGTCGAGTAGTAAGCCACATCCAAACGTGTGCGGCTGTCGAAGAAGCGCAGGTCGGCACCGATTTCCCATGAGCTTGTCATCTCAGGCACAAGATTCTGACCTACTGCTGTTGTGGCATCAATACCCCAACCGCCATCCGGGAATGTTTCCCAATGCTTGAATGTTGCATTTGCACGGTATCTCGGAGCATCCTTACCAACCTTCGCCCAGTTTCCGCGGATTTTTCCATAAGAGAACCAGTCGTTCTGCAACTTGAACAATTCAGAGAAAATCAAACCGCCGGTCACTGACGGATAGAAATACGTGGCGCCGAATTGCTTCAATGTTGACGAGCCATCATAACGTGCTGTCGCAGAAACCTGTGCAATGCCTTTATAGTCAAAACGCAATTCACCGAAATATCCGAACTTGTTCTGGCTGGACCTGGACACTGAAGTAGCATAATCGGATGCCACCATTGTCAGCAAATCAGGATTCGTGTTCATAAAGCTGTAGAAATTATCCAAGTCAAATTCTTGACCGCCAACTTGCACGTCCACGCCATGTGATTCCTTATACTCTGCACCTGCGAGCACATTCAACGTATAGTCGTCTGCAAAAGTTATGTTATATGTACCAAGAATCTGAGCCGTGAACTGGTCAGCACTCGACGGGCTTATTGTATATGCACCGAACTTATATCCATAATCGGCAAGGACCGAGCTTTCCGGATCGTTGAAATCGCTCTCCACGAAACGCGGAACTATTGTCGATTCATACGACGAGCTAGTCTTATCATAACCGAGTTTTCCGGTGAAAACCAAATTTTTAATCGGCTCATAGCTTATCTGGCCGTTGATGATTATACGGGTAGCGTCTGTCTTGCTATTGTCCATATAGCGGCCGAAATATGGCGAAACGGTTGCCGAGATTCTTTCCTCATCTGTCAAAGCGTCCCAGTTATCATAGCGGTTGCTCCAATTGGGGAGACCGCTAAGAGTCGCATAGTCGGCCATATTCTTGTTGATTGGCCATGTATATACGGTTGACATGCTGTTGCCGAACGCGCGGCTATTGCTGTTGATGAAGTTGGTTGACAACTGTACGGTAACCTGCTCCGATGGTTTCCATTCACCTTTCATGAACACGTTGAGGCGTTTCTTGTAGTCATTCGGAACGACACCCTCGTTGTTCATATAGCTTGCCGAAGCGTATGCATTGAATTTCTCGCTGCCGCCTGAAATCGACACGTCATACTTCTGAAGGAATCCTGTTCCCAAGAATTCTCCCACGTTGTCATACACACGGTCCGAAGAAGTAAGATACGAACCCCAGCCGCCTACCGAATTTTCCTTATAGAATCCGAGAGAACCTCCAATGAACTGGTCTTGGATGGCTGGTGTGCGCAATGCGTTTGAGAACTCCCAGCTGCCTGATGCCTTAACTTCCAATGCACCGGCTTTACCGCGCTTGGTTGTAATCATTATGACACCGTTGGCTGCCTCCTGTCCGTAAAGAGCGGAAGCCGCAGCACCTTTAAGCACGCTCATGTTCTCGATATCGTTGGCGTTCAAGTCACCAAGGCTTGTTCCTTGGCCGCGTACTGCCATACCGTCGATAATCACAAGCGGCTCATTGTTCTGAGACGGGTTGATTGAGGAAATCGCACGAACGATTAATTGCGTTGATGCGTTTGGAGAGCTACCGCCAGCCGATACCTGCAATCCTGCTACCTTTCCTTGCAAGCTGTTGGCGAAGTTGGCAGTCTGGCCGGCTGTCACATCTTCGGAATCCAGCGACTGGACTGCGAAATTCAGTTTCTTTTTCTCTTGAGTCTGACCCATAGCGGTTACCACTACTTCGTCGAGAACCTGGGAATTTTCTTTCAACTCCACATTAATCACGTCGCGACC
>JADIMC010000055.1 GCA_017694955.1 Candidatus Limisoma faecipullorum | reverse complement strand
CTGCTGTTCAACCGGCGTCTGGGGAAGGCGGGACGTAATGTCACGATGAGGGCGCGCTATACTTATACGAACAATGACAGTGAGCAGCTTTCCGCTTCGCAGACCGATTATTATCAGACGGCGGAAGAGGCTGAAAAGGCTCGCAAGGCGGAGGAAGCCCGCAAGGCTGAAGAAGAGCGTATCCGCAAGGAGAAGGAACAGCAGGAGAAAGAATTGGAGAAGCTCCGCAAGGAAGAAAAAAAGCAGGCGGAGAAAAAACGCAAGGAAGAGTTGAAAAAGCGTCAGAAAGAGATAGAGAAACGCCAGAAAGAACTCAGGGAGCAGGAAGAAAAGATCGCAAAGGAGCGTGAAGAGACTCGTAAACGTGAAGAAGAAAAGAAGAAAGAACGTTATACGATGGATAACGAAGAGTTCAAGCTTTCCGGTAGCTTCGCGAGCAATAAGGGAAAGTTGCCATATCCTGTTACTGGTGAATGTCGCATTATCCGTGGCTTTGGACGGCAGAAGCATCCGGAGTTGCGCTACGTGGAAACTGATAATCCTGGAGTGGATATCGAGGCGGCAGAAGGTGCGGAGGCTCGTGCCGTATTTTCTGGCAAAGTGTCTGCTATTTTCCGTCAACCAGGTTATAATAACATTATTATGCTCAGACACGGCAATTACCTCACTATATATGCCGGACTTGCCGACATAAGCGTTAAAACAGGAGATGCGGTCGAGATGGGGCAGACTCTTGGCAAGGTATTTACTGATATTGATGATGAGAACCGTGCTTTGTTGCATTTTGAGATACGCAAGGAACGTGAGAAACTGAATCCTGAACAGTGGCTGAAAAAATGATAACGATACGGCGATACACTTCAATTGATAAGCCATTATGGGATGGTTTTGTGGCATTGTCGAAAAATGCCACTTTCCTGCATTATCGTGATTATATGGACTATCATTCCGACCGTTTCCATGATTTTTCATTGATGGCTTTCGACGGAGGCAGGCTGCTGGCTTTGCTCCCGGCTAATTTGTCGGGCGACACGCTTTACTCACATCAGGGGCTTACTTTCGGCGGTTGGCTTATGCCGTTGAAGCATTTCAACGCCAACACGATGCTTGAAGTGTTTGATGCTATGGTCTCGTTTCTGCGTGATAATGGAATAAGTCGGCTTGTTTATAAGGCAATCCCGCATATCTACCATAAATATCCTGCCGAGGAGGATTTGTATGCCTTGTTCCGCCACAATGCTCGTATTTTGGTCACCAATATGTCGTCAACTGTAATGTCGTGCAAGGATATTCCTTTCGACAGGCGCACGAGGCGCAATGTGGCAAAGGCTTTGCAGAATGGGGTAGTAATTGGACCTTCTGATGACTATCCGGCTTTTTGGCGGATAATCACGGCAAATCTTGATAACCGCTACAGTGCGAAGCCGGTGCATTCGTTGTCGGAAATAGAGTTGTTGCACAGCCGTTTTCCGAAAAACATAAGGCTTTATTCCGCATCGTTGGATGGCCGGATGGTTGCCGGTGCAGTAATGTATGAGGAGGGAGATTGGGCGCATGCCCAATATTCGTCGGCGGATGAGACCGGATTTTCTATAGGTGCGATGAATTATTTGTTCTATCATCTGATTACAGAGGAATATAAGGAAAAATCCTGTTTCGATTTCGGTACGTCGAATGAAAATGACGGATTGTATCTGAATGCCAATCTGATAGAGACGAAGACAGGATTGGGCGCCCGTGGAGTGGCTTACAATATCTATGAAATGACGATTTAACGTGGGACGGAAAGAAGGCATATCGCGCACCATCGTAAAGTCGATGGGACTGTTTGGCGGTGTACAGATTGCCAACATATTGTGTGCCATAATTCGTACGAAACTCGTGGCCGTGTGGATTGGTCCTGCCGGTATCGGTTTGTTTTCTCTTTTCAATAACGCCGCTGAAATGGTTTCCTCGATCACTTCGTTAGGCATCCGCAATAGTGCCGTGCGCGATGTGGCTGTTGCCGCCGAGTCGCACGACGCGTTGCGTTTGGGTAGGGTTATTGCTGTCATCAAGCGTTGGTCGTGGTTTGTCAGTATATTCGGTGCGGCGGTGATGATTGCCATCGCTCCTTTGCTGAGCGATTTCACTTTCGGCTCGTATTCCCGCACGTGGGATTTCATATTGCTTTCTTGCGTACTGATGTTCTATGGTCTGGTAAACGGCGAGCAGACTATTTTGCAGGGTGTCTCGTCGTTGCGCCGTCTTGCGCACGCTTCTGTGTGGGGTGTTGCTGCCGGTTTGCTCATTTCGATTCCTTTATTCTATTTTTGGGGAATCGACAGCATTGTCACTTCGATTGTGGTCTATCAGGCCATGTTGCTGCTTTTCACGTGGATTTTCCGCCATAAGGATTATGAACGTGTAAGGCTCTCGGCTAAAGAGGCTTTCACGGAAGGAAAAGAATTTGTGAAGCTGGGCATCTTCCTCACGTTAAGCGGATTCATCACGACGTTGTTCTCCTACGCGTTCTCCGTCTATCTCAACCGCACTTCCGGTACGGCTGAGGTCGGGTTCTTTCAGGCGGGATACACGTTGGTCAATAAATATGTAGGGTTGATATTTACTGCGATAGGGATGGAAT
>JADIMC010000054.1 GCA_017694955.1 Candidatus Limisoma faecipullorum | reverse complement strand
TGTCGCTTTTTTTAATTTCTTAATTTTTGAATAATGAGGTTGATTGGTGTAATTGCTTATTAATTAGTAGATAAGTTTGTGTTTTGTGATGGATTTTCTTCGTTTCTTGTAGATAATTGCAGGTATTTGATTTTGTTCATTGAAAAAATGTGATTATTTCTGTATCTTTGTGGCGGGGAATCGACTCTTCTGAGGGATGCCTGGGAAAACTCTATAAGATTTTTATCTTATGCTTTTAGAGAGGAGTGACATTATTGTAAACGCTAAAAGGGAATTAGAACTCTGAAGTGTGCTAGCTGTAACTGCTTGTTTTTTAAATTCTTACAAAAATAAGCAGGATTAAAGCTATTATCAATTCCCGAAGTCAGGGATATTTTGAGCGAAACAGACATTGACATTTTGCCGCCGGCAAAAAAGCTTTCAGCATCGTCAAACGAGGATAAGAAGTGGTTTGTCATGCGTGATTTGAAACGGAGCAACGCGAAGCAGCCGGCATATAAGATGTTAGAGGACAGAAATGTCAGGGTGTTCACGCCTATGGTGTGGAAATTGTTTATCGATAAAGGTAAACGTGTTCGCAAGAAAGTCCCTTATATGCAGGATTTGATTTTCGTCTATGAGAGCCGTCCGGTTCTTGATTCCATCGTGCAGGAGACAAGTACGTTCCAATACCGTTATTTGCGCGGGTCATATATGACGCCTATGACAGTGAGGAATGCGGAAATGGAATGGTTTATAAAAGCCACGGAAGAATTGGAAAATCCTTGTTATTTTACTCCGGAAGAACTTACACCTGATTTGGTCGGACGCAAGGTGCGTATAATTGGCGGTCCTTTGAGCGAATATGAGGGACGCTTGCAGAAACTTAGAGGTACGCGTGTCAAACGTCTGTTTGTGGAACTCCCTAATTTGCTCACTGTGTCGGTGGAGGTCAGTCCGGAATACATTCAATTATTGTGATTAGTAATTATGGTTATAGCTGTTGATTTCGACGGTACAATCGTCGAGCATAAATATCCTGCTATCGGAAAAGAGATTCCTTTTGCGATAGCCACTCTTAAGAAATTGCAGGCAGAGCGGCATCTTTTGGTTTTATGGACAGTCAGGGAAGGCGAGTTGCTCGATGAGGCTGTTGAATTCTGCCGTCAGCGTGGTTTGGAATTCTATGCGGTGAATGCCAGCAATCCGGATGAGCAGCCGGGCGAATTGGCTACTCCGTGTCGTAAGGTGAACGCCGACCTGTTTATCGACGACTGCAATCTTGGCGGTATTCCCGACTGGGGCGCGATTTACGAGATGGTGCACAAGCGTTGGAGCTACGAGCATTATCTGAGGGAACTCTACCGTAGCGGCGAGCCTGAGAAAGTTTCATTCTGGAAACGCCTGTTTGGAGAATAGACGGTAGATGGACCAGCAGCACGCCGAAAACACGAAGCGCATAGCCAAGAACACCCTGATGCTCTACGTCAGGATGCTTTTCAGTATGCTCGTGTCGCTCTACACCTCGCGCGTCGTCTTGCAGGCGCTTGGCGTGGAGGACTACGGCATCTACAACGTGGTCGGCGGTGTGGTTGGAATGTTGGGGTTTCTTAATGCTTCAATGAGTGGAGCTACATCACGTTTTCTTACTTTTGAATTGGGCAGATGTGATGTCGTAAGGCTGAAAGAGACTTTTTCATCGGCATTGGTTATACATATGTGTATAGCGTTGGTTGTATTTGTGGTAGCAGAGACTTTTGGTATTTGGTTTCTATCAAATAAACTTGTCATACCTGATGACAGGATGTTTGCGGCTCATATAGTGTATCAATTGTCGATATTCTCAACTATGCTTGGCATTACTCAAGTGCCATATAATGCGAGTATTATCGCACATGAAGATATGAATGTGTATGCATATGTGGAGATTTTGAACGTTTGTTTAAGGTTGCTCATCGTTTATTTATTGCAGATAGGTAATTATGATGAATTGATACTGTATGCCATTCTGGTGTTTGGCGTGTCGGTATTGATTAGATGCATATACCGTTGGTATTGTATTCGAAACTATGAAGAGTCAAGATTCAGATTTATCTGGAAATGGGGCATATTAAAATCTATGTTGAATTTTTCAGGATGGGATTTATATGGTAATGTCAGTGTGATTTTCAGGCAACAGGGTGTTAATATACTGATGAATATGTTTATAGGTCCTGTTGTTAATGCGGCGAGTGCGATTGCAACATCAGTGGGTGGTGTGATTATGTCGTTTGTTGGAAATGTCATAACTGCTTTTCGGCCGCAGATAATAAAAAGTTATTCTGTGCAGAATTACCAAGAGATGTTCAGACTGATGAATTTTGCTGTGAAAATTTCGATAGTACTGTTTCTAATGCTTGCTATTCCTTTGGTTTATGAAATGGATTTCGTGCTTTCTGTATGGCTGGGGATTGTGCCGGAATATGCTGCTGATTTTTGCCGTATTTTAATCATTACATATTGTTTCACGACTGTGACTTCAATTCTTAATATAGGGATACATGCTACAGGCAAGGTGTTTTTGATTAGTTTGATATCCGGCACTTTGATATTGTTGGCAGTACCGGTTATTTATGTGTTGTTGAGAAACGGATTTCATCCTGATTATGCTTATATATGTAACGGGGCAGTTAGTGCAGTGGTTGTTGTCGTGAATACGTATATATTGAAATATATTGTACCGGAGTTCTCCATAAAGTCTTTTTGTTTGGACGGCTGCTTGAAAAGCATTGTCATAGGGGGAATGGTATTGTTTTCTGTGCATTTTTGCATTAAGTCAATGGAATCTGGTTGGATTAGACTCATATGTGTCACTTCTGTTTCTGTGATTGAGAGCGTTGTGTTGGCGTTCTTATTTTTACTTGATAGAAAAGGTAAGAATGTCGTGTTGAGAAAATTACATATTCCCTATAGCTTCAAATGAAATCGAGTGTTGTTAGAGGAATATTGAGGCGATTCTTTTTTGTGCCGTATATTAATATGATATATGGTGCGTTGTATTTTTTCCGTCGTAATATCAGAGTTGCAAAATCGAATGATACGGTGGATTTCATTTTAAGCAGAAGATGTTCGGTAAGCCGTTATGGTGATGGTGAGATGAATATGATAATACAGTTGCTTACTGACAATAAGTCTGTCATCAGCCCTACATTTCAGCAATATGATAAAAGGTTGGCAGAACGTCTGCTTGAGATAATCAGTGCGGAGAATTATGATAATGCCAGGCATATTGTTTGCATTCCTCTTTGGTTCAGGGGGTATGTTGGTTTGTATAAGCCGGAAGTATGCTATTTGTGTAAGAAATATTTTGTTTTAAATCATCGTTATATATTGCGAGTTTTAAACAGAAGGCGTCAGTACTTTAATGCAAATATTACACGTTTCTATATGTCGTATGTTGACAAGGCTGGGTGTGAGGCTTTTGTTGCCAGACTGAAAAAAATATGGGATGGCAGAAGCGTGTGTGTTGTGGAAGGCGTTTATAGCAGGTTGGGTGTGGGAAATGATTTATTTGCCAATGCTGCAGACCTAAAAAGAATTCTGTGTCCGGCGCATAACGCTTTTTCACGTTATGATGAAATATTACATTGTATTGTTGAAAATATACCGACAAATACATTGGTTCTGATAGCTCTTGGGCATACAGCTACGGTATTGGCTTATGACTTGTCGTTAAAGGGTTTTCAGGCAATAGATTTGGGGCATATCGACGTTGAGTATGAATGGATGCTTATGGGAGCGACTGATAAGGCGCCGTTGAGAAATAAGTCTGTAAATGAGGTAGGCATAAACAATGTCTTTGCTAAGGATTGTGCTGATTCTGTTTATCAGTCACAAATTCTTGCAGAAGTAGTTTGATTATGATAGAAATAACGGATAAATCGCAGTGTTGCGGCTGCACGGCTTGTGCCTCTGTCTGTCCAAAGATGTGCATAGCGATGAAGGAGGATGAAGAGGGATTCCTTTATCCGGAGGCTGACGCATCGTTGTGTATTGGCTGCGGCTTGTGCGAGAACGTTTGTCCGGTGTTGCATCAGGGTGACGCGAGGAAGCCTCTTGCCGTTTACGCGGCAAAAAACAGAGATGAGAATGTGCGTATGGCAAGTTCGTCGGGCGGAATTTTCTCTCTCCTTGCAGAGCGTGTTATTGATGACGGCGGTGTGGCTTTCGGAGCAAGATTTGATGACAATTGGGAAGTGATTCATGATTTTGCAGAAACAAAAGAGAAACTTGTTGCTTTTCGTGGCTCGAAATATGTACAAAGCTGCATGGAAAGCTGCTTTGTACAAGCGAAGCGTTTTCTTGACGGCGGAAGAAAGGTGTTGTTTACCGGCACATCCTGTCAGATAGCAGGGTTGAAGAATTATTTACGGAAAGATTATGAAAATTTGTTGGCTGTGGATGTGGTCTGCCATGGAGTGCCGAGTCCTGAAGCGTGGCGGAAATATTTGAAAGAAATAAGTGCTTCGCAGGGTGGAGAAAACTCGGCGTTACTTTGCGGTAACTATGCGGAAAGGAAGATTCAGAAGATTAATTTCCGTTCGAAATCAACAGGTTGGAAAAAATATAGTTTTGCCCTTGCTTTTACAGGGGCTTCTACTAAAGGAGAGCAAAATGCAGTTTTGATTTCGCATAAGTTTACGGAAGACCCTTATATGAAAGTGTTTTTGTCCAACATAAGCTTGCGTCCGTCGTGCTACTCGTGTCCTTCGAAGGCGGGGAAATCGCAAAGTGATATTACAATTGCCGATTTTTGGGGGATAAACAGGGTTATGTCGGAGTTTGACGATGACAAAGGTGTGAGTCTGGTTTTGGTGTATTCTGAGAAAGGAATGCAGTTCTGTAAGTCCTTGCATTGGGATAAAAAAGTTGCTGATTATTCGGATGGACTTAAGTCGAATATGTGCTTAGAGAAATCAGTTGCAATGCATATAAACCGTGCATATTTCTTTCGTAAGTTGTCTAAAGGCTTTAATACGGCATATATGGCAGTTATGGAAAACAGTAAGTATCGCCGTTTCAGACGGTTTTTATTCAGAAAAATGGGAATTTAGAGTATGGGAATCTCAATACTCACCCAACTTTTGCATTTTTTGATGATGTTAAATGGAGAAAGTTTATAAATGAAAATATTAAACTAATAGAAACCATCAATAATACCCGAGTATTTAAAAGGTATGTAAATGACAGTGGCGATATTGACTGTTTCGTTGTTGGAAGATAACAGGTTTGGAGAGAAAATTATTCTTGAGGGAAATATTATGGCAGGCATCCTTGTATTATGGAACATATAAATTTAGTCTATTGGGACGATGTGGATAATTGGGGTGACTTTTTGAGTCCGTATATTATTGGTAAGCTGTCCGGATTACCGGTTCGACATAAAAAATTATATCTTTTAGGAAGAAAAGGGCAACTGCAATTATTAGGGAATTTTATATTAGGCAAAGTCGTAAAGGAAGATTTGCTAAAGACCTTGTTTTTCTTTGAAAGGAATTTGCTTGGTATAGGATCCATTTTGTCAAAAGGGAATAAAAGAAGCATTGTATGGGGAAGTGGATTCATTAATAGCAACGAATGCTTCAGCGGAGGAAAAGTCTATGCTGTCAGGGGAAAGTTGTCTAATGAAAAGATAATAGAAGCAGGATTTGACGGTTGTTCTGTTTTCGGCGACCCTGCAATTTTGCTTCCTATGTTCGTGAAACCGTCGCCTGTCAGGGATAAATATCCGTTGGGCATAGTTCCTCATTGGAAAGAAACGGATTTCTTTATGCAGAAATACGGGAATGATTTTAAAGTGATAGATTTACGCACCAAGGATATTGAGCGGGTTATAGATGAGATTACATCGTGCCGGGCAATTCTTTCTTCATCGTTGCACGGTATCATAGCTTCACACGCCTATGGCATTCCGGCAATTTGGATAAAGCACGGTTATATCGACACTGACGGGTTCAAGTTTGCCGATTATTTCAGCTCTGTAAATATCAATAATTATGACGGTTTTGAGAATTACGACGATATTATCCGTGATGAAAATCTTCAAAAGAAGCTGTTTATGTCAGAATTATCGTTGCCGAATGTGGATATGGTGCAGATGAGGCAACAGTTAATTGACGTTTTTCCGTATAAGTCAAAATATAAAAGCCGCTCATAAGTTTTGTTATGGTTTCTGTGATTGTGCCGATATATAATTCGGAGAAATATCTGAAGCGGTGTGTGGACAGTATTCTGTCGCAGACGTTCTCGGATTTCGAGCTGCTGCTTGTAGATGACGGCAGTACTGACGGTTCAGGCTCTATTTGCGATGAATATTCCGTCAAGGATTCACGTGTGAGAGTTTTCCATAAGGAAAACGGCGGGGTCAGCTCCGCGCGCAATCTCGGTCTTGACAATGCACGGGGCGAGTGGATAACATTTGTTGACAGCGACGATTATTTGGAGGAATCATTCCTTGCAGAACTTTCTGTGTTTGAAGATGTCGATTGGGTTGTATCAGGTGTGAGTTTTGTCAACAATGGAGTGGTATTTGTTCCTCCATTAATAGAGAAGATAAGGGTTGATGTGGACTTGCCGTTAATAGATAGCCAGTTAAGTAAGGATTATTTCCGGACACCATGGGCGAAACTGTATAAGCATAGTATTATTTTGCAAAATAATCTTAGATTTGATTCTTGTCTTTACATAGGAGAAGATACTGAGTTCAATTTGCGTTATATGCAGTCGGTTGAATGTGTCGGATTTTCTTCAGAAGCTTTGTATTGTTATAATGATGACGAGAAGCAGCCGTATAAATATGTGATGAATCCAGAATCTTATCAGCGTCATATTTCTTTGCTATTGGAAGATCTGGATGTGTTGTCGAGGAAATATTGCTATGAGTTTCCTGTATTGAGAGGCTCTTTAAAAGGGTATTTTAAAGGATTATTGTTCCTTCATCTTTCTGGCTTGCGTAAATATGCGTCATTTAAAAAAGAAGCTATTTCGTTCAGAAAGTACGGTTGTATTTGGTATGAGGCATCGAAGCTGAATGAACTTTTTAAGACATGCATAATAAAATATTTGCCGTTTCTGGCATATGCATATTTTAAAAGACTAAATGACAGATAAATTATTGTTCATATGGGACAGCCGGTCATTTCTGTAATAATTCCTGTTTACAATGCTGAGAATTACATTGTGGAGTGTGCTCGTTCTTTGTTAGGACAAACTTATAGGAACATTGAGTTCATTTTCATTGACGATTGCAGCACGGATTCCAGTTTTAAAAAGTTGGAAATGGTGGTTGGGGAATATCCGGGGCTTAATGTGCGGATTGTACGTCATAGTGAAAACAAAGGGGCTGCTGCATCCTGGAACGACGGACTATCGTTGGCCACGGGCGACTACATCGGATTTGTTGATGCGGATGATTGGATAGAACCGGAGATGTACGAGCGGATGTGTCGCGAAATGTCGAGAAATAAGGCTGATGTGGTTGTGTGCGGTTACTATCGTGACTATGCAGATCGAACGGAGGAAATTATGCCTAAGCCAGCTACGGAGGAAAGGGGGAAAACAGAGTTGATTCGAAATTATTTGGCTCAATCTTTAACCCCTTTATGGAATATGCTTGTAAAGGCGGATTTGTTGAAAGAACACAGGATACGTTTTTTGGACGGATTTGATTGGTGCGAGGATTTTAATGTTTCGTCAAAGGTTTATTACTATTCGAATAATATATGCTTTCTGGATGAGCCGTTGTATCATTACCGCGACAATCTTTCAAGCTATTGTCATACTGTAAGCGTCAGAAAATATGTTTCCAGATTAAGAAACGTGCTTGACTTGTATGATTTTTTTAAGGATAAGGAAATCTACGGAGGCGTGAAAAAAGCCTTTTTTACAGAATATTGCTTTCCAAACAATTCTATCTGTATGAGACTAAGGAAATAACGGCATATATGACGTTGTGTCCGGAAGCCAATGGTTACATTTTGTCCAATCCTTTATATGGCAAAAAATCGAAGCTGGTTGAATGGCTGGCTGTCAAATTGTATGCATTGATAGTAAAATTGGCAGGCACTAAGATTTAGGATGAATATAGCGCTTTTGACATTGCCGTTGAACGGCAGGAATTATGGAGGAATGATACAGTGCTATGCATTGTGCCGTGTGTTGAGGTGTATGGGGCATAATGTTGTAGTCCTAGACCGTAGAAAGAACCGGGCTTCTTTTATTCGACGGATTCTTTCCAGGATAAAACAGTTTGTGTATAAACGTGTTTTTTGCGTGAAAGGGAAATATTTTGACTGGAATTATGTGTGCCGAGATTTGGATTATTTTATTTCGGCCAATATGTCAGTTACAAAGCCATTGTATTCATCTTTGTCGCTGGAAAAGGAATTTTTGCACGGTAGCTTTGACGCGGTTGTATTTGGCAGTGACCAAATCTGGAGGAGACAGTATGTCTCTTCCGTCTTGGACTTCTGGGGAGGTTTTATCCCACAGGATTCATCTGTTAGGCGTGTTGTCTATGCGGCTTCATTCGGGACTGATGGGTGGGACTATACTGAAGAAGAGACACTGGCATGCCGCAATCTGTCATCAGCGTTTAATGCTATTTCTGTGAGGGAACATAGTGGTGTTGAGTTGTGCCGTAAATACCTTGGATTGGATGTGGAGATGATGTTAGATCCGTCATTGCTGCTTCATAAATCTGATTATGTATCTCTGTTGGACTCTGAGGAGAAATGTTTGCCGGATGCAGCTTTGTCTGCTTACATCCTTGATATGGATTCAGAGAAAGAGCAGATGCTGGCTTTGGTTGGTAGTTACTTGAGAACGGATTCAATTTTGAGATTGTCTATTTTGGACTATGAGGACGAGGGAAGACGGAATGGAACGTTCCGCTATCCGTCTGTTTCGAGATGGCTGTCTGTATATGAAAAAGGCAGCTTTGTGATAACAGATTCTTATCATGGTTGCATATTCTCGATTCTTTTTAATAAGCCGTTTGTCGTTATAGCAAATCATCAACGTGGGCTGACCCGGTTTGTATCGCTATTGTCAATGTTTGGGCTGCAATACAGGATAGTGGAATCTGTGGGAGATTTACAGTCTCGATTGTCTGAAGTTTTGGCGCCAATAGATTATGATGCGATTAATGTGTTATTGGCGGAAAAGAGGAATGCTGGTATAGATTTCTTAAATAAAAGTTTGCGCTATGGGAAATGATGCTCTTGTCTCTGTTATTGTGCCTGTGTATAATGTGGTTGATTACCTGCATAGGACAATTGATTCGTTGTTGGCGCAGACTTATTGCAATTTTGAATTGTTGTTGGTCGATGATGGCTCTACTGACGGGTCTGGTGAAATTTGCGACAGCTATGAGAAAAAGGATTGCAGGGTAAAGGTTTTCCACAAACAGAATGGAGGTGTTTCTTCTGCAAGGAATTGCGGACTTAATAATGCGGTTGGCGAATATGTGTGTTTCGTTGATAGTGACGATTGGGTTAAAGAGGATTATATCAGAGATCTTGTTTCGGATATGCACGATGATGTTGATTTTGTGATGTCTGATTTCATGTACACTTCAGGATCTTATGAGTATATTCCCCTTGCAAAGGATGCGAAAGTCGGCACTGTTGAGATACTGTTCCCAAACCGTGGTATGTTGAGGACTTGCTATTCTCCTTATGGTAAATTGTTCAGACGGCGGTTGATAATTGACAATTTAATCAAATATGATACTGCCATACACAATGGCGAGGACAGGTTTTTTGTGTTTACATATTTGCTGTATGTAAATAAAGTAGCGTTTTCTCCAGCGGTTAATTATTGTTATTGCCGTCGTCCTGGTTCTCTGATTTCAAAGCTGTATGATTTTGAACGGGAATATTATCCATATGAGAAGTCGTTGGAGCTTGTTAAATGTCTGGTAGAAAAAAAGGGAATAACAGATGCGGCGATAGTTGCAAATCTAAATACTATGGTATGCGATTTTGCCAACAGGGCGATAAATGCGATATATCATTCCTCTGATTTTCGGTATGCCATGCGTATGAAACTTTTGAAGCGAATCGATTTGCGCTTTTTGGGCAGGTATATGTATGCTGGCAATTTTAAGGAAAAGATTACCAAATGGCTTATAGCTTGTAGGTTGTATTGGCTATATGATATGTTCAGAACTTTGCGTAGAAAAATATGAAGAGGCATGCTTTTTTGATAATATCGCATAATGAGTTTGGTGTTCTCCAACGCCTGGTTGATGCCATCGACGACCCGAGGAACGATATATATATACATTTTGATAAAAAAGTGGATGTTGTTCCTGGCATAGTTGTTAAAAATAGTAGGCTGTTTTTATGCGAGGAACGTTTGGATGTTCGCTGGGGCGACATCTCTATGTTGAAAGTCGAATATGCTCTTTGGGAATCTGCTTATGCAAGAGGTGGATATTTGTATTACCACATTATTAGCGGTGTGCATTTCCCTTTGAAATCGCAAAATGATTTCCATCGTTTTTTTGATAAGTTGGATGGTATGAGTGTGCTGGAGGAGATGGAAACTTCTTATAGAGAAATTGATTCGAAAATTAAAAAGTATAATTTATTCATAAGTACTTTCGTCAGTACTAACAAATTTGTCAGTAAGTGCAGTCAATATCTATGGCGTATTTTTTTACGGGTTCAAAAAATATTGGGATATAGTAGGCATAGGCCGTTGCAGTATAAGAAGGCAAGTCAGTGGGTCAGTCTTACTGAAGAGGCTGTAGCGTATATGTTATCGGTGAAGGATAAGGTGTTGAGGGAGTATAAATATACGTTTTGTGGAGATGAGTTCTTTGTGGCTTCGGAATTATATAATTCTCCATTGCATGACAAATTGTTTTTTTATGACAAAATGCTTAAGTGTGATTTTATCAGGGCAAATTGCCGTGTTTATACAATTGCCGATATTGGAGATTTACTGTCATCGGAGTGCTTGTTTGCCAGAAAATTTAGTTCTGCCGATTTGTCAGTAATAGAAGAAGTACGTAAATCATATTTAAATTAGTGTGGTTTAGATGTGGAAGAATGTTAAGGTTTTTATTTGGAGACTGATATTTACTCCTTATTATAGGATTAGGTATCTGTTTACCTATGCGGAACGTAGGCATTTGCAAATCCTTAATTCAGAAAAAACGCTGTTGTATATCATTAGGAATGATTGTTCAGTAAGTCGTTTTGGAGATGGTGAGTTTCAGATGATTACACATTATTTGCAAAATGGAACAATTGATGATTTCCATGTGGATACATTTCAGGACTATTCTCCTCGTTTAGCTGAGCGATTGCTTGACGTGTTGGAATCGGATTGTAATGATTTGATGGTTTGCATCCCTTATGCTTTCAGGAATTCATCTGTATATAAGGGATATGGACGGACATTTTTTGAGCGAGAATGGTTGTTGCGAAAGAAATTTGTTGTCTCGGCAGCTGGCCGTAGATTATTTGGTGACTCGTGCTTTACAAGGTTTTATTTGGGAAGAAAGGATATAAAAGACAAGGTGCATTACGTCGCTTTGCTGAGACAAATATGGAATGGGAAGGATGCCCTTGTAGTTGAGGGCGAGCAAAGCCGTCTGGGTGTTGGTAATGAGCTGTTTAGCAATGCTGCTTCGGTTGTGCGTATCCTGTGTCCGGCGACTAATGCTTTTAGTAAATATGACAGGATACTTGAAAGTGTGACGGTGTCTGCGAAAGGTAGATTGGTGCTTCTGGCCTTGGGACATACTGCGACTGTACTTGCTTTTGATTTGTCGAAAGCTGGTTTCCATGCAATAGACTTGGGGCATATTGATATTGAATACGAATGGATGAGAATGGGAGCAAAAGAAAAGGTGCCTGTTCCGGATAAGTATGTCAATGAGGTTTCTGGAGGCAGGATTTCAACTGGCTTGCAAGACTCTGCATATCTCTCTCAGATTATAGACCGGGTGTTATGAGGCATGCTTATCTGATAATTGCGCATAACGAGCCTGAAATTTTACAGATGTTGATTTCGGCTTTGGATGATGCCAGGAACGATATATATGTGCATATAGATAAAAAGGCTGATTTTTCCGGGAGGAGTTTATATACGTTTAAATCGAAATTGGTTGTATTGCCTGTTCGCTTGGATGTCCGTTGGGGCGATTATAGTATGGTAGAGGCTGAGTACTTGCTTTTTGAGTCAGCTTTTTGCAATGGCTGCTATGGATATTATCACTTGTTGTCAGGAGTTGACTTGCCTATTAAGTCGCAGGATTTTATTCACGAATTTTGCGATTTGCATTGCGGAAAAGAATTTATTGGATTTGCTCAAAATGCTTCACAACGTGAGCTGGATTGGCGTTCCCAACACTATTTTGTGTATTCGAAAGATTTCCAGACAGGGAATGTTATAAAGAAGATTATCAGGGCTTTATTTGCCAGATTACAGTCTGCCGTCCATTATCGCAGGTCCTCGCTTGTAATTAAGAAAGGAGCTCAATGGTGCAGCGTGACAGGTGAATTTGTGGAGTATCTTATCAAGAATAAGGGACTTGTACGGAAAATGTTTAATCACACCTATTGCCCGGATGAGATGTTCATACAGACTCTGTGTTGGAATTCAGAGTTCAAGGATAGGCTTTACAATACAGTGGACGAGTTTGAGGGCTGTAAGCGTTATATAAAATGGATTGATGGTGTATTGTCTCCATTATCGATTAACGATGTGGAAAAAATGAGATTGTCGGGCCGTTGGTTTGCTCGTAAATTTTCGATAGCGGATACGCTTATGGTTAAAACTGTTTTAAGGAGTATCGGATGATAAAAGTGTCAGTGATAGTTCCGGTCTATAAGGTCGAGGCTTTTGTTGACCGTTGTTTCCGGTCGTTGATGGAGCAGACTTTACAGGACGTGGAGTTTATTGTTGTTGACGATTGCACTCCTGATATGAGTATCGCAGTCATAAGGGATGTGATGAAGGACTATTCGGGGCGTGATGTGCAAATCGTTTCCCATAAGGAGAACAAAGGGTTGCCGTCTGCCCGTAACACGGGGCTGGCAATGGCAAAAGGGGAATATGTGTTCCATTGCGACAGCGATGACTGGGTGGAGCCTGATATGCTTGAAATGCTTTATGATGCAGCTGTTAAGGAAGATGCCGACATTGTGTGGTGCGACTGGTTTTTATCTTTTGGTGAGAAAGAGCGTTATATGCGTCAGCCGTCGTATCCCACGTCGTTGGAAGCATTGAAAGGGATGCTATCGGGGGTGATGAAATACAACGTGTGGAACAAGCTGGTAAGGCGATGTTTGTATGCAGATAATGGCATAGCATTCCCTGACGGATACGGGATGGGAGAGGATATGACGATGATGCGTTTGTTTTCTTGTGCGAGAAGGGTGGCATATGTCGGCAAGGCTTTCTATCATTATGTGAAATTGAATAGCAACGCTTTTTCACAGACCTATTCGGAGAGGCATTTGATTGAGCTCAGACATAATACGGACTCGACATTGGCGTATTTGAACGGGAAATACGGCAGTGCGCTGGCAAATGAATATGAGTATTTTAAATTGGATGTCAAGTTTCCATTTTTGATAACAGATGATTATAAGAAGTATAATTTATGGCAAAAGTGGTATCCGGAAGCTAATCAATATATACTTTCAAATAAGAGACTTTCTTTGCGTAGCCGTATGTTGCAGTTGCTGGCTGCCAAAAAATGCTTTTGGTTGATTGCGGCATATTATAAATTGGTGTATAAATTTATATACGGAACAATGTATCACTGAATGATGAAAAGATATTTATTAGTTATACTTACGATTATTATTCTAAGTTTTTATTTTTTCCCTTTTCAATTCCGTTTTATGCCTACAGTTAATACCAAAATGGTATTGGCTGGAATCGGTTTGCTTGTTGTTGCAGTAGAGTTGGGAAGAAGTAAAAACTCAATGATTGATAAGGACATATTGATAATTTCCGGTTTGGCGGGATTTGTATCATTAGCAGGATTGATTTCTGTTACCTATAATGATACAAATGATTTTACATATGCTTCGTATATAGTGTCAATGTGGGTCTGGTTGAGTGCTGCATATGTGGTGATGACAGTTATGAGGTCTGTGCATGGCGAAGTGTCGATATTTTTGTTGTGTAACTATCTTATAGGATTGTGTGTTGTCCAATGTGTTCTTGCATTGGCTATGGAATATTATTTACCGGTTAAGGATTTCATTTATGGTATAATAGATCAGGGAACGGCAAGTTTTTTGGAGAAGAAAGATCGTTTGTCTGGCTTAGGTGTAGGTTTGGATGTAGCAGGATCGCGTTTTTCTTCAGTGCTGGTTATGCTGGCATATGTTTGTGTAAGGTATAAGGAGCAGGTAAGCAAGTATAGCTATCTTTATGTATTGGCATTTTGTATAATAAGTGTTGTGGGAAATATGATTGCAAGGACAACATCTGTTGGAATGATAATTGCAATTGTGTATTTTATTGTCGCGGCAAAATTGTATGAGCTGAATGTGCATAGTAAGCGCTTCTTGTTGTCGTTGCTGGGTGTATTGATGATTGCTATCCCTGTTTTGACATATTACTATGTTAATATACCTGACTTTTATCAGAAAGTTCGTTTTGGATTTGAGGGATTCTTTAGCCTCGTAGAGAAAGGGAAATGGGAGGTGTATTCAAATGAGATATTACAGAATATGTATGTTTTCCCGGAATCATTAAAAACATGGCTGATAGGTGATGGCTATTTTGGAGCAACTACATTGGACCCGTATTATACAGGTAAAGAGTGGAGGGGGTTTTATATGGCGACTGATGTTGGCTATTTGAGATTCATTTTCTATTTCGGGTTATTAGGCTTGTTTGCTTTTTCGTTTTTTATGTATAGGGTGGCAAAGGTGTGTATGAATAGGTTTTCCTCCCATAAGTTGTTGTTCTGGATGCTGTTGGCAATCAATTTTATCATATGGTTTAAAGTCTCGACGGATATATTCTTGGTATTTGCATTGTTCTTGTGTATAGGAAAGGATGATGAAGATGAATGTCAGAGGCGTTTGCTTGCTGATAACTCTTTGTAGAATACAACGTTGAGGTGATTGACGTGAAAATCATTTATTGCATACGGGCGCTGTATAATCCCGGAGGGATGGAGCGGGTGCTGCTCAATAAGGTCTCATACTTGGCTGGCAAGTTGCAATGGGACATAACTGTGGTCACTACCGACCAGAAAGGGCGGCCGGCGTTTTATCCGTTCCCGTCACAGGTCAAGATGGTTGATTTGGGTATCAATTATGCTGATGACAATCATAAGAATCCGTTGTTGAAGATTGCTGGGTATTTGCGTCGCCGCCGCAGGCACCGCCGTGCGTTGACAGAATTGCTGATGCGGGAGCGTCCGGATGTCGTGGTTTCGCTTTATCCTTCTGAGTCGTCGTTTATCCCTTCAATCGACGATGGCAGCAAGAAAGTGCTTGAATTGCATTATAGCAAATTCTTCCGTATCCAGTATGGACGGAAGGGACTGTTGGGAATGATCGACAGATGGCGTACGCACGAGGACGAGAAGATTGTCGGCCGGTTTGACCGTTTTGTGGTGTTGACAAATGAGGATAGAGGCTATTGGGGTGATTTGCCTAATATGGAGGTGATTCCTAATGCAGCTATGCGCCTTGGAGATGGTCGCTCTGACGTTATGAAACATCGTGTTCTGGCGGTGGGACGTCTGGATTATCAAAAGGGATTCGACCGGTTGATATGTGCATGGGAGCTTGTGCAGAAAAGCGGTAAATATAAGGATTGGACGCTCGACATATACGGGCAAGGCGAATGGCAGGGGATGCTGCAGCGGATGATTGATGAGAAAGGCTTGCAGGAGAGCCTTCGCATCAATCCGCCCACGAGGGATATAGGGAAAGAGTATGCTTCGAGCTCGCTGCTTGTGATGAGCTCGAATTATGAAGGATTCCCGATGGTTATGATTGAGGCGATGGCGTGTGGCGTGCCGGTGGTCTCGTTCGATTTTATGTGCGGACCGAAAGACATAATAAAGCAAGGACAGAATGGGCTGATTGTCCATAACGGAGATGTTGAGGGATTGGCGGACGCGATAATGAGGGTGATGGATGATGAATCATTCAGGAAGAGGCTTTCGCAAAACGCGCTGTCTGTCGTTTCCACTTATTCGGAAGAAGCGGTTATGGCGCAATGGACAAAGTTGTTTGCTTCGTTGACAGGGAAATGAGAAGTTTGCTTCAGATAAATCCGGTTTTGCGTGTTTCTACTTCTACCGGGCGGATTATGCAGGAAATAGGAGTAATGGCGCAGCAAAAAGGCTGGAAAAGTTATATCGCTTATAGCAAGGGACGTGATGGCATAAAGAAGCCTTGTCAGTCGCAAATTGTGCCGGTGGGCGGACTATGCAGCACGGTGTGGCATGGCGTTGAGACTCGTTTGCTGGACCGTCACGGGCTGGCTTCTGTGAACGCTACAAAGAAATTCGTGCGGCAGATTGAACGGATTCACCCTGACATCGTGCATATACATAACATTCACGGATATTTCTTGAACTATAAGATCTTGTTCGATTATTTGTCGCATAGCGGAATCCCGGTGGTATGGACCGTGCATGACTGCTGGCTCTATACGGGACATTGCTATTATTATTCTTATATAGGATGCGACAAATGGCAGACAGGTTGCGGGCATTGTCCACAGCGTGGTGAATTTCCTGCGAGTCTGCTGTTCGACAGGAGTGCGCGCAACTTTGCCGACAAGAAAGCCGCATTTACATCGATGCCTCGTGATAAGTTCGTCATTGTGCCGGTTTCCCGGTGGATTCGGAATGAGATGAGCCTGTCTTTCTTGAAAGAATACGATTTCCGGGTGATACATAACGGAATTAATACTGAAATATTCAACATATATCCTTCGCAAGCCGTTGTCGCCAAGTATGGCTTGGAAGGTAAGAACATCTTGCTGGGTGTGGCAAGCATATGGAGCAAGGAGAAAGGACTGGATGACTTTATTCGTATGTCGGAATTGCTCAGTGGCGACGAGGTGATTGTACTTGTAGGGGTGAAAGCTGATGAAAAAAAGCGTCTTCCAAGCAACATAGTCGGCATTTCCAGGACTGAGAACATGCATCAACTGGCTGAATTGTATTCTGCTGCTGATGTTTTTGTGAATCCTACTTGGCAGGATAATTATCCTACTGTGAATTTGGAAGCCATAGCTTGCGGTACTCCTGTCGTGACATACCGTACGGGTGGCAGCATTGAGGCCGTGACAGAAAACACGGGTGTCGTGGTGGAGCAAGGCGATTTCAAAGGATTGCTCGACGCGGCGCGGGAGATCAGGTCGAGAGGAAAGGCTTACTATCAGCCGCGATGCAGGGAATATGCTGTCGCTAATTTTAATAAGGAAGACAGGTATGCCGATTATTTTCAGCTTTATGATGAATTGATAGAGAAAAACAGATAAGATAATTGCAGCTGTTGTGGGCTGTCAGGGAAATAAAGTAAATTACATTTTTATGGGAAAAAAGGAATTAAGGGTATTGCAATTGGGCAAGTTCTATCCTGTCAGGGGCGGTGTGGAGAAAGTCGCCTATGATTTGATGGTTGGCTTGTCTGAGCGTCACATCGGTTGTGATATGATGTGTGCTGCTTCTCAAGGGCGAAGCCGGATTCTCAACATAAATGAGTATGCGAATATTATTTGTTGCCACACGTGGATGAAGCTGGCGGCTACGATGATATCTCCTGCTATGATTTTTTCGTTGTGGAAAAGGTGCAGGCAATATGATGTGATTCAAATCCATCATCCTGATCCGATGGCTTGTCTGGCGTTGTTTATATCCGGATATAAGGGCAAGGTTATTCTTCATTGGCACAGCGATATACAAAAGCAGAAATTCTTGCTTAATTTGTACAAACCCTTGCAAAGCTGGCTTTTGCGCAGGGCGGATATGGTCGTCGGCACTTCTCCTGTCTATTTGGCTGAGTCGCCTTTTTTACGTGGAGTGCAGGACAAGGCCGTCTGTTTGCCTATCGGGGTGGAACCTATGAAGCCGGATGCTGTTGCCGTGGAGGCAATGCGTCGCAAATATGCCGGGAAGAAAATCGTATTCTCGCTTGGCAGATTGGTGGCTTATAAGGGATATACGCATCTTGTGTCGGCTGCCAAATACCTTGGCGATGATTATGTCGTGCTGATTGGAGGCACAGGGGCCTTGATGGATGATTTGCAGCGGCAGATAGAAAGTCTCGGTTTGCAGGAGAAAGTGAAGTTGCTCGGACGTGTCAGCGACGAGGATTTGCCGGCTTATTATGGCGCTTGCGATGTGTTTTGTATGAGCAGTGTGCAAAAAACGGAAGCGTTCGGCATTGTGATGATTGAGGCGATGTCGTGTGGCAAGCCGGTAATCGCCACCAACATTCCGGAGTCGGGTGTGGCTTGGGTCAATGCCCACGGGGTGTCGGGATTGAATGTAACTCCCGGGAATGGGCGGGAGCTGGCGGATGCCATAGCGGCTGTGGTTGAGGACAAGGAAAAATATCAGAAATATGCCGAGGGAGCGGAAAAACGCTACTGGGAGATGTTTACTAAAGAACATATGATTGATAAGTGTTTAAAACTGTATAATTATGAGTGAAAAGAAAAATGAAGTGTTAACTACTACTTACAGATTGGAGGGAAAAGTGGATGATTTTTATTGTGGGGCGAATGACGGCATGTCGTCGTTTGAATGTGGTTTGAAGCGTTGTATCGATGTTTTAAGCAGTGTGTTGGGAATGATTCTGTTCTTCCCGGCTTTTGTGATTTTCAGCTGGCTCATCAAGAGGGAGGACGGCGGTCCTGCCATATTCAAGCAAGAGCGTGTCGGCTATAAGGGGAAGACTTTCATCTTGTATAAGTTCCGTTCGATGTCGGTATCTTCTGAAGCCGACGGCACACCGTTGCTTTACAAGGAGAATGACGAGCGCCTTACCAAGATTGGCAAATTCCTGCGCTTGCATCATCTTGATGAGTTCCCGCAATTGTGGAATGTGCTCAAGGGCGATATGAGCATTGTCGGACCGCGCCCTGAGCGTCCTTATTTTGTGGAGAAAATCAAAGCCATCAATCCTAATTATGAGCTGCTCTACCAGCTTCGTCCGGGGCTTGTCTCTCCTGCCACGCTCTATAACGGCTATGCCGATTCCATGGACAAGATGCTGGAGCGTTTGAGGATGGATTTGGAATATCTTCACAACCGCAGCTTGTGGCTTGATTTCAAGATAATATGGTTGACTGCCGTATCGATTTTCTCAGGAAAGAAATTCTGAAAATCCTATGTATAAGATAAAGGAGGGTCTGCAGTTGCGGAAAATAGGCAGCCACTATATGATAGTGGAGGCGTGCAACGGACAGGTTAATATGAGCAATGTTTACAGCCTGAACGATACGGCTGCTCTGATATGGCAGCATATCGGGAAAGGGTGTGCCGATTCCGGTGAGTTGGCTGCCGCTGTCTGCGAAGCATATGCTGTCGATATGGCCGATGCTTTGCGCGATGTGGAGCGGCAATTGGCGGAATGGAAGGCTTTCGGGCTGATAGAATAGCGGTTGGCTTCAAATTTCAGTTGAATTGAAGTGGAAAAGGAAAGGCGGGCTTTGCTCTCTTTGTTGAGGTCGGGATTATGGCTGGCCAGCCCTGACGATGATTCCTGCTACGGGCTGTCGTCTGACGGTTGGGAGGCTGTTTTTCGTCTTGCCCGGCAGCAGACGGTCACCGGTGTTGCCTATCGTGGGCTTCAATTTCTGCCTGATAGGGTTTTGCCGCCGGAGCCGTTGCTGATGCGCTGGACGGCTGTTGTCGATGCCGTGGAGCGCAAGAACAGGGAGATGGACCGTACCCTCGCCGGACTTTATTCTGAATTCAGGAGTCTTGGGCTCGACCCTGTTCTTCAGAAAGGGCAGGGGGTGGCTCAGCTCTATGACGAGCCGTTGTTGCGTGAGTGTGGCGACATCGACTTCTATTTCAATAGCCGTATGGCGATGGAGCTTTCGTCATCATATGTCAGGAAGCGCGGCATACGGGTGGTGGAGCATGCCGACCGTAGCGTGTTCTATGTCTGGAAAGGGGTGGAAGTGGAGCACCATGCCCGCCTGTTCGATTTGCATAATCCGTTTCTGCATAAGGAGGCTGCAGGGCTGGAGACTGAATATGGCTATTGCAAGGTAGATATTCCTGCCGGCAGTCAGGATAATGTGTTTTCTGCCACTGTCCCTTCTCCGTTTCTGAATGTTTTGCTGTTGGATTTGCATATATTGAAGCATGCTCTTGGCTGGGGCATCGGTTTGCGTCAGCTTTGCGATATGGCGCGTGCCTGCTACAGGCTTCATTGCGAGGTCGATGCTTCTGAGATGAAATATGTTTCCCGCCGGTTCGGGCTTGAAAAGTGGAATCTTTTGTTGCACGCGTTTTTGTCGGGTGTTCTCGGGCTGCCTGAGGAATGCCTTC
>JADIMC010000053.1 GCA_017694955.1 Candidatus Limisoma faecipullorum | reverse complement strand
GATTTGCAACAGATGCTTGAGCGTCACGGATATGATGATGCCTGCATCTATGGGCACGCTTTGGAAGGCAATTATCATTTTGTCATATCCCAGTCGTTCGACACTCAGGAAGAAATTGACCGTTATAAGGACTTGATGCTTGAGATAGAGCGTCTTGTCGTTGACAAGTATAACGGCTCATTGAAAGCCGAGCATGGTACAGGCCGTAATATGGCTCCGTTTGTAAAGGCTGAATGGGGAAGTGATGCTTATGAAATCATGAAGGCTGTCAAGCAGCTTTTCGACCCTAAAGGTCTGCTTAATCCGGGTGTGATTTTCAATGACGATCCGGAATGCTACATAAAGGGTATGAAACCGATGCCGCTGACCAATCCGAATGTTGACCGTTGTATAGAATGCGGCTTCTGCGAGGTGAATTGCCTTACGTGCGGTTTCTCGATATCGTCGCGGCAGAGGATTGTCGTGCAGAGGGAAATCTCGCGCCTGAAGATGACGTGTGATGATCCGGAGCGGCTTGCGCGTTTGGAAAAAGAGTTTAAATATCTTGGTAATGAGACGTGTGCCGGCGACGGTTTATGCAGTACATCCTGTCCGATGAAAATCAATACGGGCGAGATGGTTCACGACTTGCGCCGTGATGCATTGCCTAAGACCGGTATGGGTTATAAGACCGGTGATTTCGTTGCCAACCATTTTTCGGCTGTCAAGGCTTCTTTGCGTCCTATGTTGTCGGTTGCGTCGTTCACCCATGCGGTGATTGGCGACAAGGGAGTGGATATCGCCGGAAAGGCATTGCATAAATTGGGGCTTCCGTTGTGGACTCCGGCCTTGCCTAAGGCATATTATCCGCATCATATCGATACTGGTGCGTCTGACTTGAAGGTGGTATATTTCCCGAGCTGCATAAACCAGACCATGGGGCTGTCGGAAAAGAATACAGTTAAGAAACCGCTTATCGACGCTACGGTGGCTTTGATTAGGAAAGCCGGCTATGAGGTGATATTCCCGAAGAATATGAAGAATCTGTGCTGCGGCACGATTTGGGAAAGCAAGGGCATGCCCGACATCGCCGACCGCAAGGTAGAGGAGTTGGAGCAGGCACTTATAGAAGCGTCGCATGGCGGTAAATATCCTGTGCTTTGCGACCAGAGCCCGTGCTTGCACCGTATGCGCGAGAAGATAAAGTCGCTGAAGCTTTATGAGCCGGTGGAATTCATTTACGAATATCTTGTGCCGCGTCTCAACATAAGGCAGACTGACGAGCCTATAGCCATACATCTTACTTGCTCTACCCGTCATATGGGATTGGACAAGGAGTTTTTCGCATTGGCAAGCCTTTGCTCGTCGAAAGTGCTGATTCCTGAGGAAGTGGGTTGCTGCGGTTTTGCCGGCGACAAGGGTTTCACTCATCCGGAAGTCAATCGTTACGCTTTGCGCAAGTTGCGTCCGCAAATCGAGAAGGCTGGTGTGAAGAGGGGATTCTCCAACAGCCGTACCTGCGAGGTGGGGCTGACACTGAATGCCGGGATTCCTTATCAGTCGATAGTCTATCTTGTTGATGAGTGCAGCGAGCCGAAATTTTAATTGAAATTGAATAAAAGAAAAAATGACAGAATCAGTTCAGATAAAAAAGCCAAAGAATCGCATACTCGCGCTTGACATATTGCGTGGTATAACGATTGCAGGTATGATTATGGTGAATAATCCCGGTTCTTGGGGACATATTTATGCTCCGCTTGAACATGCAAGTTGGATAGGATTGACACCGACCGACCTTGTGTTTCCTTTCTTTATGTTCATAATGGGTATTTCCACCTACATATCCTTGCGCAAGTACGATTTCTCGTATTCTCACGCTACGCTTATCAAGGTGGTACGCCGCACGATTGTAATTTTCCTTATCGGTATGGCTATAGGATGGTTCAGCCGCTTGTGCTACGGTCTTGCCGGCTCCGACAGCTCGTTGCCGTTGTGGGGCAGGATTGTCGATGCCGCCAATAGCTTTTCCAATATGAGGATACTTGGTGTGATGCAGCGTCTGGCGTTGTGCTATTGTTTTGTCTCGATAATCGCAATTACGGTGAAGCATCGTTGGATTCCGTACATCATTGCTGGTATTCTTGTGGTTTATGGCGTGCTGTTGCTGGCATTCCATGGTTTGGAATTTTCGTTGAACAACATAGTTTATGTCGTTGACCATGCTGTGTTCGGCGACGCGCACCTTTATAAGGACACCGTAAGTTCTCTTGTCGGTAGTGTGCAGAGCAGCTCGGAGTTCTCTGTCGATATCTATCAGCGCCAGCGTCTTCCGATTGACCCGGAAGGCTTGCTCAGCACATTGCCCTCTATTGCGCATGTCCTGATTGGTTTCTGCTGTGGAAAGATGATTATGACGGTGAAGGAGAACGACAAGAAAGTGCAGAATTTGTTTATAATAGGCACAATCCTTACTTTTGTCGGCTTTTTGCTGAGCTACGGCATGCCGATAAGCAAGAAATTGTGGACGCCTACGTTCGCGCTTGTCACTTGCGGATTGGCGGCAAGCTTGCTTGCGTTGCTGATTTGGATAATCGACATCAAGGGTTACAAGAAATGGACGAGATTCTTCGAGGCGTTCGGGATTAATCCGTTGTTCATGTACGTGCTGGGCGGTGTGCTGGGCATATTGTTCAATACGGTTTCCGTTGGTGGACATTCGATACATACATGGCTTTATTCAAAGTCATTCGTGCCGTTGTTCGGCGACCCTACGTTCGCTTCGCTTGTCTATGCGTTGGTGTTCATAGGTATTAATTGGGCGATAGGTTACATATTGTACAAAAAGAAAATATATATAAAGATATGATTTTAATTGCGGATTGTGGATCAACAAAGATTGATTGGTGCTTGATTGAAAATGGAAAGGTTGCTAAGCAGGTTTTCACTTCGGGAATCAACGCACTGCTTATGAGTGAGGAACAGATTCGTCAGACTATTGCCGACGAGCTCGTTCCGGAAATCAAAGAGTATGAAATCGACAGCGTGTATTACTACGGTGCAGGATGTCTGTTCGACGACATTTGCGCGAATGTGCGCCGTGCGATAGCTGCCAACATACCTTCGGCTAAGACCATCGAGGTGGATACCGACTTGCTGGCTGCCGCACGAGCTTTGTGCGGGAAGAATCCCGGCATTGCCTGCATTATGGGCACAGGCTCGAATTCGTGCTATTATGATGGCGTGAAAATCGTCGATAACGTGTCGCCGCTCGGATATATCCTTGGCGATGAGGGTAGTGGTGCCGTGCTTGGCAAGTTGCTCGTGGGCGATGTGCTCAAGAACCAGTTGCCTGCGGCATTGTGCGAGAAATTCTTGAAGCAGTACGGTCTCGACCGTCAGAAAATCATTGAGAGCGTCTATAAGAAGCCGGCGGCTAACCGCTTCCTCGCTTCTTTGTCGCCGTTCTTGATTGAGAACATCGAGGAGCCGGCTGTGCATCGTCTGGTGCTTAACGCTTTCAAGGCTTTCTTCGTGCGTAATATCGAGAACTACGAAGGCTACAAGACTATGCCCGTGTCGTTTGTCGGCTCCGTTGCCTATTACTATCGCGATGTGCTTGAGGAGGCTGCAAGCTCTCTCAGCATAAAGGTGGGTACGGTTATTAAGAGCCCGATGGAAGGTTTGGTTAAATATCATTCAAATTAAATATTTGGTAAGTTTATGGCATTTGTGAAAATTAGCGAACAATCGTCGCTGTACAATGATTTGGAGAAGAAACCGGTGCGTGAGATTCTTGAGGAAATCAACACCGAGGACCATAAAGTGGCTGATGCCGTACAAAAGGCGATTCCCAACATCGAGAAGCTTGTTGAGGGCATCGTTGAGCGTATGAAGAAAGGCGGACGCATATTCTATATCGGCGCCGGCACTTCAGGCCGTCTCGGAGTGCTCGACGCTTCCGAGATACCGCCCACATTCGGTATGGACCCGAGTTGGGTGATCGGTGTTATTGCCGGTGGCGACACTGCCCTGCGCAACGCGGTGGAAAATGCCGAGGACGATACCGAGCAGGGGTGGAAGGACTTGGAGAAATTCAACATCAATTCCAAGGACACGCTTATCGGTATAGCCGCTTCAGGTACTACGCCTTACGTTATCGGCGCATTGAAGACAGCGCGTGCCAACGGACTTCTGACGGCTGCCATCACGAGCAATCCCGACGCTCCTGTTTCAGAGGCTGCGGAGATTCCTATCGAGATGGTGGTAGGTCCGGAATATGTAACTGGAAGCTCGCGTATGAAGTCGGGTACAGGACAGAAGATGATATGCAATATGATTACCACTTCGGTGATGATCAAGATGGGACGTGTGAAAGGCAACAAGATGGTGAACATGCAGCTGACCAACGCCAAATTGGTTGACCGCGGATCGCGTATGGTTTCCGAGGAGCTTGGCTTGCCTTACGATGAGGCTAAGCGTCTGCTTCTTTTCCACGGCTCAGTGAAAGTGGCTGTCGATGCCTACCGTTCGAGCCATCATTAACATTCGGCGCGTATGAAGCGTTTTTTGATATTGTCGGCATTGGCATTGTCGGGGATTTGTGGTATGGCGGCGCAGGAAAAGTACGAGTACAACGAGTTCTACTACCAGCGTTCCACGCTTTTCGAGATGCTGCCTGTCGATAGCGACGACATAGTGTTTCTCGGCGACAGTCAGACCAACGGCTGCGAGTGGCACGAGATGCTCGGTAATCCCAACGTGAAGAACCGCGGCATATCGTCCGACGTGATTCAGGGATTCGCCGACCGCGTGCAGCCGATTATCGACGGCCGTCCGGCGAAGCTGTTCATCCTTGGCGGCGTGAACGACATTTCCCACGACCTTACGCCCGACAGCATTGCCACGGCGATGCGCAACCTGATTGTGAAGGTGCGTCGGAGCACTCCGGCGACCAAGGTCTATCTGCAAAGCCTCCTGCCTATCGACAACAGTTTCTGTCGCTACAAGGCGATGACCGGCAAGGAAAGCGTGATTGTGGAGACCAATAAGTTGCTGAAGAGAGTGGCTGAGGAAACCGGCGCTACGTGGATTGACATTTATTCGCGTATGGTTGACCCTGCGACCGGCAATATGCGCAAGGGACTGACCAACGACGGTCTCCACCTGCTTGGCGCGGGATACGCTGTATGGCGCGACGCTGTCCTCCCCTACGTCGAGGAATAAATTGAATAGTTATACATTGAAGCAGCCTGTCATTTGCTATAATGGCAGGCTGTTTTTATTGATGTGTTGAGGTTAATTGTGTCTGATAATTGTGGATTGGTATCATTCCAGCATCTTTTTTAGCTGTTCATATTCGTAATGATACTTTTTAATTCGTGCCATGTCTTTTTCTGTAGGATTTGGAATTCGACTGATGTCCATATTATGGCGGAGGTCATTTAATTTCACCCTGATTGCTAAAGCGTTGTTGCGGAAACGGTTAATATATGCTTCGCGATTTGCCGCCGTATGCGAGTTCATCAGATTCAAAGCGGTTTCTATTTCATCCCAGTCTTTTGTGGTAACATTCGGGCATTTGTCTTGTAGCAGATGAATCGTTTCAGAAACAGTGTGTGGGGTATCTTCGGCAACATCGTGTAAATAGCCGACGGCTTGTTCTTTCCAGTTCTCGCCATAGCTTGCCACAGTGCAAAGATGCCCTTCAAAATAATCTTTGCCGGCTTTGTCAACTTGTCCTTTATGAAATTGTTTGGCAAGTTGCGCAGCGGCTTGTACTGCATCTGATTCTTCGTTTTCCATAATAATGGATTATAAAGTCATAATTATTTCCCGAAAAATTTATCTATATCTTCTTTGTTTTGAGTGAGACATAACAGAATGTCTTTTTCCGTTACGGATGATTGCTTCCCGCACATGTCCTGTCTTATGGTTCTCATAAGTTGTAGAACACTTTTTGTTACAGCGTAGTCGGAATCTTGCTGCGACATAAGCGATGATGTAAGAAGAAAATTATTAAAAGCCTTGAAGACATCGTCAGATGCATACATTAAAATGTCACGTTTCGCATCCATTATTTTAATCATTGTTTCCTTCTGATTTATTGTCTTATGTTCTTTCGTGTCCTTGATTGTGTTGAAAAACATAGTGACAATATCTGAATAGGTATTATATTTCTTATCGGATAATTGATTCTCCATTATTTTAATTCGTTCAGTTTTTCTGTGAATAATCCATCCTAATATGGCACACACTACAGGGAGTATGATGGAGATAAGTGTTAGAGTCGTTTCTTTCATTTTAATTTAGGTATGTTTTCACAAAGATAATGAAAGCCGAGAGCAGAAGCAAATGAAAACGAAGTCTTCAGATTTGATTATGCCAAGGCGTATCTTATCTTATTGAAAGATAATGAAAGCCGAGAGCAGAAGCAAATGAAAACGAAGTCTTCAGATTTATTCGGATGAGTTTTGGGGAAAGCTCCGGAGCGGGGTAGATGATATGAAAAAAGGGGCGAATGCCCCTTTTCTGTATTTAGGAAAAATAGTTTTCTTGTCTCAATTGCGAACGATTTTGTGTGTGGCGATTACATCGTTGTCGAGATAGGCGTTGAGCAGATAGATGCCTTTTCCCATCCCTGTCAGTGAAATGACGTTGCAGTTGTCGAACGAGCGGTAAATGCAGTTTCCGGAGATGGAATATATTTCCACTTCCAGTATTTCCTGCTCGCTGCTTAGCTCTATCAGGTCGCCGCTGTAGCTGACTTTCACGAATGGCTCTCTTACGATTGAGCTGATTCCTGCATCTTCTTTAAACTTGCCTGTCTTCAGCCCTTGGAAGAACATCGATACAGGGATGTCGCCCTGCTGTTCAGGGAATACGGCTTCCGGAACGGAGATTTTCACGGAATGCTCTCCAGCTTTCATCGCTCCGAGGCGGATTATGCGGTTGTCAATCACGTCGCCCGGACACCAGTTGCTGAACGACTGCCATTCCTCGTCGCTCATCTTGAGATTTCCGTATATGCCGTTGGCTTGCGTGTTGTACTTTCTGAAAGGCTCGCAGCTTTCGCGTCCTGGCTTGTAGGTCAGCACAGGTTCTTCGCTTCCGTCCATATATACGTAATGCCAGCGGCGGTTGTATTCCTCGCCGTTGGCATTTGCACCGTGGTTGGAGGTAATGAGCACGATTTGAGCGTCATTAACGTCGGATGCCAATGTGAAAAAGAAAGTTTTTTCCGTTTTACCGATTTCGTCGGTGGCGGCAGAGTTGTAATTGTTGAGGTTGTTTCCTTGATATTCCGGCTTTTTCATCACGATGGGAATCAACACATTGTCATCGTTGCTCGCCATTGCCGGCTCTGATGTTACGAATTCCAGCGTTCCGGAGAATATGTCGTTGCGGTCGGCGCATCCGGCAATCTGCGTGTTGGCGGAGTAGGGCATCCCGAACAGCTCGAATTCAAGCCAGAAGTCGTATTTCTCGCGCATTGCCGTGTCGTGGAACAGGTGTGTGAGATAATCGACCTGGAAGGAATATTGCACACGGTTCGGCAGCTTGTGATAGTTCATGAACGGCGTGATGAAGCGTCCCAGCTCGATGCGTTCCACGCCTTCGCCGTCGATGGTGTAGGAGTCTTGTCCTTTCGGTACGAATGCGAGGTTGATGTTGCCTATGCGGTCATAATTGTCGCAAAGTGGGCGTATGGTGACGTTCATTTCCGTGGTCTCGCCGAAAGCGTCGAGTTGCTCGTCGGTCATCTTCACCGCGTAGAGCGAGTTGCGGTGACGGAGTACTCCGTCATTTTCGTCTGCGCCGAAAATGGTCTCGTTGTAGCCGTCATAGAACACTACGTCGTCGAAAAATGTCATCGTCTGCTCCGCGGATGCTGTCATACACCCTAAAAACATAGCTAATCCGATATGAAAATATCCAATCTTCTTCATTTTTGTTGATAAATGTGATGTTTTGATTTCTTTTTGCAAAGGTATGGCAATTTATTTTAAAACATCAAATCTTTCTGTCGGTTTTAGTGGACAGGATGTCTTGTGTGAGAGGTTGAATGGCATTGGCTGCGGTATTTACAGAAAAAATATAGAATTATTTCAATATTTGGATTATTAACGGTAAATTTGCATCACTAAATGTAGTGAGTGAATTTAATGTAACAATAATTATTAATAACTTAATTTTCAGAACTACTATGTGGTTAACAAATTCATCCTTAGGACGGAAGGTCGTAATGTCGGTGACAGGACTTTTCCTGATCCTATTTGTGACCTTTCACGTGTTAATGAATACGGTAGCCCTGATTTCTCCGAAAGGTTATAACCTGATTTGTGAGTTTTTGGGAGCGAACTGGTATGCCTTGATTGGCACGCTTATTCTTGCTGCCGGTTTCGTAATTCACATCATCTATGCTTTCTGGTTGACCTTGCAGAACCGCAAGGCACGTGGTAATGACCGCTATGAGGTCACCACACGTCCGAAGAGCGTGGAATGGGCATCGCAGAATATGCTTGTGCTTGGTATTGTGGTAGTGGCGTTCATGATTGTTCACTTTGCGCAATTCTGGGCTAAAATGCAGCTTGTGGAGGTGATGCACGAGATGGGATGCGAGACTTCGGCTTTTGCTGTGGGTTACGCTGCTGACGGTATGCATCACATTGAGAACGCATTCAGCCAGCTTTGGACATTGCCGGTTTATGTTATCGGTCTTGTCGCATTATGGTTCCATATGACTCATGGATTCTGGAGTGCGTTCCAGTCGCTTGGAGTTTCCAACAACAAATGGATTCCTCGTTTCAGAACGCTTGGCAACTGGTGGGCTACGATTGCCATCGCATTGTTTGTCATCCAAGCTGTTGTTTTCACTTGCCAATACGCGTTATAATTTCTAACAATTCAAACAGATTGAAAAATGGAAGACAATAAAAAACAAACTGGCAAAATAGTTGACAGTACAAGTATAATGGGCAATTATGCCATCTATTCTGACGAGAAAGTCGATTCTAAGATACCGGAAGGTCCGGTGGCGGAAAAATGGACGAACTTCAAGGCTCATCAGAAGCTTGTGAATCCGGCAAACAAGCGCCATCTTGACATTATCGTTGTCGGTACCGGTCTTGCTGGAGCATCGGCGGCAGCCACACTTGGCGAGATGGGATTCAACGTGTTGAATTTCTGCATTCAGGATTCTCCGCGCCGTGCTCACTCGATTGCTGCCCAAGGCGGTATCAATGCTGCTAAGAATTATCAGAATGACGGTGACTCCGTATATCGTTTGTTCTACGACACGGTGAAGGGTGGTGACTTCCGTTCACGTGAGGCTAACGTTTACCGTCTTGCTGAAGTATCGAATAATATAATCGACCAATGTGTCGCTCAGGGCGTGCCTTTCGCTCGCGAATATGGCGGTCTGCTTGCAAACCGTTCCTTCGGTGGCGCACAGGTTTCACGTACGTTCTATGCAAAAGGACAGACAGGACAGCAATTGCTTCTTGGCGCATATTCTTCATTGAACCGTCAGATAAAGAAGGGCTCGGTGAAGTCGTTCGTACGCCGTGAGATGCTTGATTTGGTTGTCGTTGACGGCCGTGCGCGCGGTATAATCGTCCGCAACCTTATCACTGGCGAAATCGAGCGTTATGCAGCGCATGCGGTAGTAGTCGCTACCGGCGGTTACGGACGTGTGTTCTTCCTTTCTACCAACGCTATGGGTTGCAACGGTTCTGTTGCCGTTCAGTGCTACAAGCATGGCGCATACCTTGCAAATCTTTGTTTCACTCAGATTCACCCGACTTGTATTCCAAAGCACGGTGAGAACCAGTCGAAACTTACCCTTATGTCGGAATCGTTGCGTAACGACGGACGTATCTGGGTGCCGAAGAAGAAAGAGGATGCAGAGGCTATCCGTGCCGGTAAGTTGAAACCTACGCAGATTGCGGAAGACGACCGCGACTATTATTTGGAGCGCCGTTATCCGGCATTCGGTAACCTTTGTCCGCGCGATATCGCCAGCCGTGCCGCTAAGGAGCGTTGCGATGCCGGTTATGGTGTCGGGACAGGCAATGCCGTTTATCTGGACTTCTCCGAGGCAATCAACCGTCTTGGAAGGGATGTGATTGAAGCTCGCTACGGCAACTTGTTCCAGATGTACGAAATGATTACCGACGATAATCCATATGAGACCCCGATGATGATATTCCCGGCATCGCACTATACGATGGGCGGTATTTGGGTTGACTATGAATTGCAGACTTCTGTACCGGGTCTGTTCGCAATCGGTGAGGCCAACTTCTCTGATCACGGTGGTAACCGCCTTGGCGCATCGGCTCTTATGCAGGGTCTTGCTGACGGCTACTTCGTATTGCCTTACACTATGCAGAACTATCTTTCTGACCAGATCAAGGTTAAGCATCCGGGTATCGATGCTCCTGAATTCGAAGAGGCTGAGAAGAAGGTACGCGCACGTATCGAGCGCCTGATGAACATCAAGGGCAAGCGTTCTGCAGATTCAATCCACAAGCAGTTGGGTATGATTATGTGGAATCTCGTAGGTATGGGACGTACGGCAGAGAGCCTTGTCGAGGCTATCAAGGAAATCGACGAGGTGAAGAAGGAATTCGATACCAATCTGTTTATCCCGGGCAGCGCCGACACTCTCAACACCGAGCTTGAGAAGGCACTCCGTCTGGAGGACTTCATCACAATCGGCAAGTTGATGGCTATCGATGCTTTGCACCGCAACGAATCGTGCGGCGCACACTTCCGCGAAGAATACCAGACATCCGACGGCGAGGCTCAACGCCGCGACGACGAGTATATGTATGTGGCTTGCTGGAAGTACAACGGCGAGGACGGCAAACCTGTCTTGCTGAAAGAACCGTTGAAATATGAAGCTATCAAGGTTCAAACCCGTAACTATAAGTCATAATCAGCCAAAGGCATAAAATTTTAGAAAAATGGAAAATTCAATCAATATAAAATTGAGAATATGGCGTCAACATGGTCCGAAAGAACCGGGTCAGTTCGTCGAATATCCTATGAATGATGTGCCTACCGACATCAGCTTCCTCGAAATGCTCGATATGCTCAACGAACAGCTTGTAGAGAAGGGAGAAGAACCGGTAGTATTCGATAACGACTGCCGCGAGGGCATCTGCGGTATGTGTTCGCTCTACATCAACGGTAATCCTCATGGACCTGTCGGGAGCATCACTACCTGCCAGTTGCATATGCGCAAGTTCAACGACGGCGACACTATCACCGTAGAGCCGTGGCGTTCTGCCGCATTCCCGGTAATCCGCGACTTGATGGTTGACCGTTCGGCTTTCGACAAGATTCAGCAGGCTGGCGGATATGTGTCGTTCAACACAGGAGGCGCACAGGATGCCAATGCAATTCCTATTCCAAAGGAAGCTGCCGATGAGGCTATGGACTCGGCTACCTGTATCGGTTGCGGTGCATGCGTGGCTGCCTGCAAGAACGGCTCTGCAATGCTTTTCGTATCGGCCAAGGTCAGCCAGTTCGCGCTCCTTCCGCAAGGCAGGGTAGAGGCTGCACGCCGCGTGCGCGCTATGGTGAGCAAGATGGACGAGCTCGGTTTCGGTAACTGTACCAACACCGGCGCTTGTGCGGCTCAGTGTCCGAAGAACATTTCTTTGAGCAACATCGCCCGTATGAACCGTGAATACTTGAAAATGAAGTTCAAGGACTAATAACGGAATCCTATAAGTAGAAAGGGACGCATCTTGGCGGTGCGTCCCTTTTGTTGTTCTTGTGCTTGTACGTCCTCTTTGTGAGGTGAAAAAAGTCAGAATGTATATCCGATGCCGACTGTGACGATGTTTCCACGGTTGTTGTGGTACGAGTTATCATCTATGAATTTCTTCTTGCAGACATCATAGAAAGCGTTCACATAGATTTTATCCAATACGGAAATGCCAACGCCGAAGCGGCCTCTAACCTCGAAATTGTCGTAATCGTAACTAAAGCCATCCTCTTTATTGGCAAACGACCAGCCTATATACGGTCCTGCCATAAGGTCGATGCCCACTTTCTCAGCCATTGAAATACGGATGCCGAGGAGAGCGTCGATTCCCAACCCTACGCGGTTGAGCTTGTCTTTCCCCGCTTTAGAGTCCTGGTCTCCAAAATCGGGAGGATAAGGGCATGACACTCTTTCCGTCGTGCAGTCGTACTTCTGCCAATATAGCGACGCTTCAGGCATCACAAACAGTCCATAGTACAGGAATTTGCGGTAGCCGAAGTTCAGTGCCCCCCCTGTAGTCTATTGTCTTCTCATTCAGGACATTGGTGCTGTAGCTCACTCCTGCGTTGAACGTGTCGTTCCAGAGGCTGCTCCTTTTTTGTGCCATCACTGGCAGGCACATTGCTGTTGTGGCAATTGCAGAATCAATGTTTTTGTTTTCATTTTTTAGGTATTAAGTTTAGTTTTATAGTGTAACATATGTTGTCGTAAAAAGGTTTAAGAGAGTTTTTATGTTTTAAAACATAAAAAGCCGTTTGTCATATTGGGATAAATTGCAGAACAGACAAAATCATAATTTAAGATATGATATGCAACTGCCGGAATTGTGGAAAAGTCCGCCTATAAGGGTTAGGTATTCCGGCACAAAGCTGTTGCTGCTCCATTTGATTTCTGTGGAGAACAGTTTGGTCGCTGTCTTTACGATGTCGAATCCGCAGGCTTCGAGCGATGGCCGCACTTTCTCGGGATGGCGGCACGGCAATCCGGCTTCGCGAGTGCATTCCACACAGTAATGGCATTTGCCGATGAATGCGAATGCTTTTCCTCCTGATTCTTTTTCTGCCTGTAAAAGCATCCGTTCCAGACGTATCCGTTCCGGCAGCAGCAATCTGCCGGTTTCGGCAATGGGGATGCCTTTCTCTGTGGGCGTGATTTTTGCCATAATGATAGTGGCGAAGCGGTAGCCGTGCAGGTATTCCTCGATATCGAATTCGTAGGGAGGACAAGCCCAAGTCTTTCCGTACATCGGGCATTGGCGGCAATATTCCATAAACCGCTCGGGGTCGCGGAAATTGTTTATGTATTCTTCCGCGCCGATGTGCGCTTCCGAAATTTCCGATTTGTAGGCGTAACCTGTCATAATACTTCGGGCGGGGTTTCGGGCGTGGACGCGCTGCGTATGCGCCATTCCTTGGGATAGCAGTTATTGGCGCGGTTGCCTAAGTTCTTTATCCATCCTAACGGATAGCCGCGGTATGTGACGAGGCAATAGCCGCGCGGGGCATCGGAATCCGGCGTGATGGCTTCTCCGCGGAGGTAGGCTATGGCAGTATTGTAATCAGTTTCGATTTCAGGGAATTCTTTGCGGTTGAGAATCGTGCTTAGAGCCAGAGCGTGCTGCGGAATCAAATCCTTGCCTTTAATTGACGCTACCGGGATGCCGCACAGCAGGGTATTGGCGTTCTGCCTGACGGCCTCCATCTTTTGTGCTATGGCTATGGGGCGCGCCGTCACTTCTGTTCCGTCAACAGTAAGCACTATTCCGGAATCCTCCCTGACGAAGCTGCGGCATTGCTTAGGCACAGGCAGTATCTTCCCTTTCTTGGCTTTGACGGCGCAGCCCTGATATTGCCCCGGCTTGCGCAGCACGGCGATGAACAGACCTTCGCCACGTGTGCGGTGCTGCATGAAGCGGTAGCAATGCGCCGCGGTGCCGATTCCCGGCGAGATGTTCCAGCCGGGGTTTACGGCAATTTCCACCGTCTCTGCCCCGTATTCTTCGATTATGTGGTTGATTATCTCCTCGTTTTCCTGACGGTTGAAGGTGCATGTGCTGTAAATGAGGTATCCGCCTGGTCGCAGCGCGTCCCAGATGTCGGCTATGATTTCCCGCTGGCGGGCGGCGCATTGCGCAACGAGCGACGGCGACCACTGCCTGACGGCCTCCTCGTCCTTGCGGAACATCCCTTCGCCGGAGCAGGGCATATCGGTGGCGATGATGTCGAAGAATCCGCGCAACCGGCCGAGGCGGCGAGGAGTGTCGTTGGTGACAACGCAGTTGGTCCGTCCCCATTTCACGACGTTTTCGCGCAGGATTTGCGCCCGCTGGCTGTCGATTTCATTGCATACAATCAATGAATCGTCCGTCAGCGCGTCGAGTGCGGCGGTTGTCTTTCCTCCGGGGGCGGCGCACAGGTCGAGGCAGGTCACGGCTTCGTCGCCGGTAATCTGCCTCAGTACGTGGGTGATGAACATCGATGATGCGTCCTGCACGTAGTACGTTCCGGCGTGCAGCAAAGGGTCGAAAGTGAATGCTGGTCTTTCGTCGAGATAGAAGCCGTTGCCGCACCACGGTACGCTGTCGCCGGACGGTTGCAGCCGGCATTTCGCATTGTTGACACGTATGGAAACGGCCGGGCCGTCGCCCAGCGCCTCAAACAGTCTGTGAGCCTCGCTGCTGCCGAGGAGGTCTGTGATTTGTCCGATAAACGCATTGTCCATACCGCAAAGTTACGCTTATTTCGCGAACATATTCACCTGTTGGAACAGTGAAAAGGTGAAAAATGCGCCGATTATCACGCAAAGTATCACTAAAAGCGCGTTCAGCACTTTTGCAGACGGCTTTGAGTCGCGCAGCATCTTGCTTTGTATGTATTCGCGGAAAAATATGTAGAGTGCCGGCACCACGCTGCATGCCAAGATGTAGTCCTCGGGTATGCCGAAGAAATACACTTTGGAGAAACTTATCAGCGCCCAGTGGCACAGGAACATCGAGAGCACGATGTTGACCCTCTCGGAAAACGCGAGCATCAGCCCGATTGTGAACACGGCCACGGAGCAGGGCATGACCGGCGAGGTCATCATCGGGAAGCTGCGTCCGAGCAGCAGCGATGCCACGGGATAGACAAACGGCATGGCGAAAAGCACTATCGCGAATTTGTTGTGCTTGCCGGTGCATTCGAGCGAGGCGTGCTTGATGAGCAGGTCGTAAATCCAGATTCCGCCCATTATGCCCCAGAACAGCGCGTACATCTCATTGTAGTCGCGTCCGTCGCAATATATCAGATAATACACTCCGGCAATCCAGAAATTCAAAGCCGCCATGAACAGTTTCATCGCAACTTTCACCTTGTGGGAAGGGCGGCGGTAGAGAGCGACGGTCAGAAATATCGCTATCAGTACAATAATTATTTGCAAATGCCATGTAGAGGCATTGTATGACGCGATGGTGTTCCAGAATATTTCCATAGTTTCTTTTCGTAAGTCGTTTTAGGTTAACGTTTGCGGCGTGTCATTGAGTACGCCCGTTTCTTGAATATGAATATCGGCAATGTGGCTCCCGCCGCGAGGAATATTATCACGCTCGTGGCTACCGTGGCGTTGAGGAAGAATGCTTGCATATACTGCAATCCTCCGTCGGTATTGTCGAGCGACTGTATGAACATTATCAATGAAAAAACAGTTTTGTATGCGTAGGTGCCGGGTACCATCGGCAATAACGCCGGGATGTAGAGGCAGGTCATCGGCACGTGCGCGCCTTTTCCGAGCCAAAGGCTTCCCATCCCTATGGTGAACGATGCCGCCAGTGATGCCGTGGCGATGTCGAATCCGGCGAAATGCATCAGACAGTAGCGCAGGGCGTGTCCTACGGCGGCGAGCAGGGCTATACGCGGGAAAGCGCGCATCGGCGGGTCGGAAATCGCGCCGAACCCTATTGCCGCTATTGCGGCGAACAATCCGTCGGAAATTATGTCAACAGCAATCATAGCAGATTATCTTTTACCATTATCAATGTCATTGAAAGCCCCACGGCAATGCACACTATGAGCGACATGGCGTTGACTATCCGGCTGAAGCCTATCAGCACGTGGCCGTCGAGTATGTCGATTATTCCGTTGATGAGCGGCACTCCCGGGACGAGGAACAGCGGACTGGTGGCGAGGCATATCTCGGCCGTGCAGTCGAAGCTGAGCGCGGCGGAGGCGCAAAGCGACGCTATGAACGCCGACAGGATGAAGATGATGAAATGGTTCACCTTGTGTGCCTGCATCCTTTGCTTGGCGGCGAAACCGACAAGCGTGGAAGTGAACACGATGCTCATTGCCGTCCAGTCGCCTCCGAAAAGACGGCAGAACGAGGCGTTGGCAAGTCCTACGGTGAGCAGCACGAAGATAGGGTCGATCGAGGGTTTCGTTATGAGCCGCTCGTAGCGTGCGCGTATCTCGTCGAGCGAAAGATGCTCATCTACGGCTTCCCAGCTCAACGCGCTCAGGTCGGAATTGCGCTCGAAGCTGATGGGCAGGGCAGGAATGCCGACCACTCTCGTGATGTTCTCCCCGGTGCTGTCGTCGTGAGCTGTCATCACGATGCTTTTCTGGAAGGCTGATAATTGGATGTCGATTCCCTGCGATTTGCCTATGCGCCGGGAGTTGCGTATCACGCGCGAAGTATGCACTCCCGACCCTAAGAGATAGGTGGCATATTCGGCGACGAAATCGGCGATTTGTGTTAATTCAGTACTTGTTTTCATTTTCAGGGTGCAAAGGTACTAATTATTTCAATACGCACCGATGCACCCTGAGTGTTTTTAATAATACAGTACTGTGCGGGTGACGAAGCGGTAGGCCTTTCCGTCGCGGTAAACCACCATTTCCGTCCAGTTGCCCTGCGGGTCGGCCTTGACGTATTTGTAGTCGTATGTTCCCACGCCGTCAACCGCGAGTTTCGTGAGGCGGCCTTCGTTGTCGTAGGTGTATGTGCGCACGTCGGTATAGCCGTCCATCTCGTTTTCAACAGATGTTTTCAGCACTTTTCCGGCCGCGTCGCGGATAGTGTAGTCCGCGCCGTTCTCGCCGTATTCCGTGACAGTGCCGTCGGCGTTCTTTTTCACGTTTTTAGCCGTTGCCGGATATTCGGCCGTGTAGGGGTCGCTTCCCTCGTAGTAGGTAGTGGTCTTTGTGTTCGCGAGATTGCCGGCTGCGTCGTAGGTGAACACGCTTTCCGAGAACAGTTTTCCGCTGTCGTAGCGTTTTTCGGTCGTTACCTTGCCGCCGGAATGTGTGTAAACGAATTTCGACTTTATTCCGTCAACTGTCGATTCCACAGAAGCCAGCGAGCCGTCGGCTGCATATTGGCGTGTCTCGGCGTTCGGGATGATGCCGAAATCGTCGTACGACAGGTCGGTTGGCAGACCTTTGATTATCTCGCCGCTTCTCCACATTGTTGTATATAGCGATACGTCGGTTTTCTTCACGTTGCCTTTCAGTCCGTCGGTAGCCGCGGTCTGCACGCCGGAAAGCTGTGCCTGCGCCGCTGCGGAGCAGCACAGTGCAAGGGCTATTGCTATTGTCTTGAAAATGCTTTTTTTCATTGTAATTAAGTTTGTAAATCGTGTTGTAAATTCAAAGTCCTGATGTGTAGCCACTACGGAGCTACACCGTCGTTGTCGTTTGCGCCGCATTGTGTGCAGACATTGCTCCATGAAGCTTTAATTGTCTCCCTCTGTTTGCGAAGCCTGCGGAGCAAATAGGGGGAGTGGCACGGAGTGCCGAGGGGGTTTTAGCCTGCGGCTCAGGTTATGGGTTATTGGTTAGCCTGTGACCCTTAATCTATAACCTGCACGACTCTGGCACAGAACCCCTCCGTCCAGTTGGGACACCTCCCCTATTAACTGCGCTGCGCTCCGTGAACAGGGGAGGACACTTTGTAGAGCGGCTTTTTTGCGGCTGTCGCGGCTTTTGTCGGATGACCCATAACCCTTAACCTATGACCTGTGGCGAAGCCACAATGACCTGTAGCGGCAGCTACAATAATCTGTCACTTGCCGCTGTAGAATTCGTTGCGCATATTGTCGTATTCCTCTTGGCTGAGGAATTTCAGCTCTGCAAACTTGCTGAAATCGTTGTTGTAGATGTCGAAAGTGATTATCCCGCCTTTTTCGCTGCACAATTCTCCTGCTTTCACGGTCTGTCCCGGCTGGTAGTCTGCTTCAAGTTTGCCGCTGTCGTTAGTGCGGAACGGATTCAGATGTCCGAAAATGATTGGTGTGCCGTCTGAAGTCAGTGCCACATAGTGCAGGGGAGCGTCAGTGAGGGCTTCTTCTCCGGCTGCGCATTCACTCTTGTTTTGTCTTACCACAAAGTCCTTTTTAGCCTCTACCTTGACACGTATGTTGTAATATCCGGCATTGAAGAGCTTTACATATTCATCCACTTTCGCTTCTTTCACCTTGAATGCCTCATACGGGTCGCCTGAGAAATCCACATCGTTGCCGACGGCTTTCGGACCTTCTTCGGCGGCGCGCTCGAAGCATTCTTTTTCGTAATCCTTGAACTCTTGCATTTTGCTTCTGATGCCGTCGTAGTCGCGTGAGTTGCGGGTCTCTTCCACGAGTCTTTTCCTGTCGGCGTTGAGTTTCGACAGGATGACAGGTGCTTCACCCAATGTGCTGTTGCTGCCTGAGCCGCAACCCGATACTACTACCGACACTGCAAATGCCAATGCCGTGATTTTCAATAAGTTTCTTTTCATTGTTATTAGTTTGTTAGTTAGTAATAAGTTTTTTTGTGTTTGTGTTGTTTTAAATCCAATGCCTACAATAGGCCGGCATCCTTGATTGTCTCCCTCTGTTTGCGGAGCCTGCCGGAGCAAATAGGGGGAGCGGCACGGAGTGCCGAGGGGGTTGGAGCTGTCGGCTCTGGTTATAGGTTAACCTGTACCCTTAATCTATAACCTGCCACGACACTGGCACAGAACCCCTCCGTCCCGTTGGGACACCTCCCCTATTAACTACGCTACGCTCCGTGAACAGGGGAGGACACTTTGTCGCTTTGCTTTTTTGCGGCTGTCGCCACGGGTTATTGCCGCTGTGGCGGCAGGTTAGGGGTTACTGGTTAGGGAATAAACCTTAACCTATAACCTGTAGCGACAGCTACAATAACTCGTGGCGTCAGCCACACGCTATAGCGCGAATTTCACTGCCTTGGCTTCGCCTCCGGCGATGGCTTTCACCACATATACGCCTCCCGGGTAGCCCGCGCAGTCGATTTCGGCCTGCGGGTCGGAGGTGCGGACTATTTCCATCACCTGTCCCTGCATCGACACTATGTAGAGCGTTGCCTCGTCGCCGTCGTTCCAGCCCGACAGTCTCAGGTTGCCGCGGTTGTTGGCCACGCGCAACTGCCATTCTCCGTCGTTGTAGTCGCGCAACTCGGTTACGCCTCCTGCTCCCTCCTCGCAAACGATAGTAGCTTTTGCCGTCAGTCCGGAGCCGTCGAGAGCCGTGGCGCGTACCACCACGTTGCCCGAACCTTCGCCTGTGGCTGTCAGCAAGCCGTTGGCGTCGATGGTAGCCAACCCGTCGCCTTCAACAATTTCCCACGAGACGCGGTTGAACGTTGCCGACAGCGGCTGCATCTCCGTGAACAGGTGCAATGCGCCTTGCTCGTAGGTCAGTCTCATTTCCGGCTCTACGGAAAGTATCTGCATGCTTGTTGCATAGGTAGCGGCTATGGCCTCGCTTGTCGATACCACGTTGGAGCTTACTGCCACGCCTGTCCTGCCCGCGGCTTTGGCGCGCTGCATCTCGGCGGCGGTCGGGGTGAACGTAACGGCGTAGAACATTTCGCCCTGCGGCGCGTTCATATCCGTATAGTTCTGCTGGCTTCCCGCTATCTGCGTCAGCTCCGTCAGATTGTCGGCCGACGGCCCACGCAGGATAGTGTAGTAGTCCACTTCCATACCCTCGTAGCTGTTCCACATCAGGTTGTAGCCTCCTGCGGCAGCCAAGTTAATCATCACGTGGAGCGGCTTGTGCGGGTCGCTCGCGTAGCTCTTCTGTCCGTTATCGGCCGCAAGGTTGATTATGTAGCGTTCCGACTTTACTGCCGGGTCGGATTCCGGGTCGGTGAACGCTCCTTCCGACAGGTCGGCTTCTCCGATTACCGAGTATTTGTCCACGCGGTTGGTTTCCTTGCTTATCACAACCTTGCCCACCTGCTGCGGCATGCCAGCTGTGTTCCAGCTTACGGTGTAATGCCCGGCAGCGTCGGCTGTGACGCCCGCTATCTCCGCCAACGGCATCGCTTCAGCCACTACAGCCTCGCGGCGGCAGGTGTTGCCTTGAATATCATCCTCGATATACGACTCGACAGTGTAAGTGCCTGTTTCCGCAAAGGTGATTACCGCAATCTCGTCGCCACGGTTCCATTCTATCGTCACGCGCTCGTCGTCGCAGCGGAAGCCGCTTTCGCGGGAGTTGTCGAGCATAGCCTCCGGCACTTCCACCTCAATGGGCGCGCCGGCAAGCGGATTCTCCGGCAATGTGAAGTCAACGTCCAGCAAATCCACAACGGTTATCGCCGAATTGATGGTGATTCCGCTGGCGGTGAGGGTGATTTGCTTCACTCCCGGCTCATCCCACTTCGCCGTTATCTCGCCGTTGCCCTTGTCGGAAACAACCGTTCCGCCGTCAAGCTCATAGCTGAACGATGAGGCTTGCGTTCCAACGTATTTCAGCGTTGTTTCCGCTCCTTTGGCAACCTTGTCGGCAGTGTCGATATATCCGGCGGCGCTGATTGTTATTTCCACCGGCTCGGTCATCGGCGAATGCTCGTTGAAGGCGTCGATAGCCTGTATCTGCACCTCGTAGGTCTGTCCTGCCTCCAAGAATTCCGAAGGCACGGTCATCCGTGTGGATTTCTTGTACATATAGCTCGGCACTACGGCAGCCTCGTCGGAAAGCGCGTTCATCGGCGAGATTACGAAGCTGTTCTCTCCGGTCGCGCCTTTCTTCTTCACGCTCACGTTGTACTGCATCTGCACCGCCGGGGTGTGGTCGTCCTTAGCGTCGCACCACGTTATCAGCATACCGTCGGCTGTCTGCTTAGCCATCACGCCCGACGGACGCTCCGGAGCCTGATTGTCGCTTCTGCCCAAAGTCTTATAGGAACCGCCGATTTGCGGATATGCGCCGTCGCTAAGGGCGATGAATGGCGATGCGTCGTTGCTAACGCCGTTGGTACGGCAAAGCTCCGCCTTGAAATCAGGTTGCATCAGCAAGATTGCGTATGATGGCATAGCGTCAGTGCCCGCCGGGTCTTCCGCCTTTATCGGGATGTCGGGATAACCGTTGTTGTCGAAGTCGTAAAGCCTGAAATAGTCTATCTTATTGCTAAGCAGCGAGAAATTATAGTCGCCGACAAGCGGTATCCGCACCTCTTCCTTGCACGGCCATTCGCTTTCCGACTTTCCGGGAATCACGCGGATAAAATTTTCGCCCGATTTGCGGTAGAACAAATCTAAATAGCCGTCGCTGTTGAGGTCGCCGAAAAGCACAGTGAAACCTACTGGCCATTCTATATTTCTCACCTCGAACATCAGTTTTTCGTCCTCAAACGAAAAATCGCCTGTCGGGTCTTTAAGCAAGGCATAATAATTCATTGTATAATTATCCTCGCCTACCGTATGACGGTTTGATGCGATAGCGTCGATAAAGCCGTCGCGGTTGATGTCGTAATAATATTCAGCGTCCAGCCGAACTGTCTTTTCCGGATTATCCTTATCGGGTATCTCGAAAGATTCCACTTGCGTGAACGTGAGGTTGTCGCCTCCGTTCAGATAGCTTGGGTCGGCCGTGTGACTTGTGTCATAGAACCATTCAGGATAGCCGTCGTTGTTCATGTCGCCGAGCAGCAATCCTTGCGGTATGTCCCTGTCTGCGTTTATCATCGTATGCTCCTGCTTGCTGTACTCGAAGCTGAAATCGTCGAATCCGCTGTTGATAAACACGTTGCCTTTTTCCTCGTTGGACATGAAATCCAAATAGCCGTCCTTGTTGAAGTCGAGGATGCCGTATGGAGTCGTGCTCAAATCCGTATTGAACAATTTGCCGACTTTTGTGAATGTCCCGTCGCCATCGTTCGACCACATCCCTTTATGTGCTGATGCAGCAAATGAAGAAACAATGGCATCCACATATCCGTCGCCATTGAAGTCGGCGAAACCTGCGTGATCCCAATCATAATAAATATCCTCAGGCACAAAATCATAGCTGCTGCCTATGCTGAACATCAGCACATCGACGGTCTTCGTGTCGGCGGTCAGCGTGCTGCCGTCGGCGAGGGTAATGGTCAGTCCTATCTCGCGCTCGCCGTAGCTGCTGAACGTCACATCGATGCGGTTGCCTTCTTCGCTGATTACAGTGCCGTCGGCAATGTCCCATTTGTAGGTCGCGCCGTCGATTTTGCGTGCCGCAAGCTGCAAGGTGTCGGCGGTGGTCATCTCCGAATGGCTGATGGAGAAGTCGGCCGCGGCTTTTTTGTGCTGATAGACAGCATCGTCCGACCATGCTCCGCCCAATCCTCCGGCATCGATGGCTTGTACCGCTATGTAGTATGTGCCTTCAGCCATTGCCGACGGGTTGAAAAGGTTGTAGAGGTTGCGCCCCATATTGCCTTCTTCCAGCGTGCGGCGACGTCCGTCGGCAAGCGAGTTGGTGGCAAGAATGTCGGCCTTTCCGGGAGCCGTGCCGATGCGCAGCTCGTAGGTGAGGTCGCAGGTCGAAGTCTCGGCATCGTTTCCCTCTTCCCACGTTATGCGCAGCTTGCCGGAAGCCTCGTCGTAGTAGGCCACCGGAGCCGCCATCTTCTCCGGCGCGGTGTTCTTGCGGTCGCCGAAATTCAGGATTTTACCTATTTCGTTTCCACGGGAATAAAAATATTCCACAAAACCGTCGTTGTCCATATCCCCGGCAACGTATCCATCGGCATTGCTGCCTGAACCTGGATAGAGATACGAATCGTGCAGCACTTCCGCCTCCGTCACTTTGAGGTTGCCGTCGCAGCCCAGCAGCACGGTCTGTCTATTGCCTCCGTCGGTAGCGATGAATTCATACAAGCCATCGGCATTTACGTCGTTGCAGCCGACAAATTCATATTCTTCGGTAAACGAATTTTCTTTCCTTGTGAATTTGCCGCCGCCATCGTTGCGGAAAAATGCGATGAAGCTGAAAGTGTTATTGCCGCCCTCGTTATCCACAGTCAGAGCCACATCAATGTCGCCGTCGTGGTCGAAATCCTTGCACCACACATTGCTTACGCTGCTGTTCTCGATAAGCAACTGCTGCGAATACGAACCATCCGACTGGTAAATCATCAGGTAAACCTTGCTCTCGTCGTCGTCAAACAGCACATAGTCGAGTACACCGTCGTCGTTGAGGTCGCACTGGTGGATTTCGCCTTTCTCGGGGCTTGTGTAGTAGTCGTTGCCACCTATGTTATACAATATGCCGCCCACGTTGTTGTCGACAAGGTCGGGTATGCCGTCCTTGTTCAAGTCGGCGGCAAGGGTTATATTGATGTATGAATCCGGTATTGAACTGCCGTTAATCATCCAACCGTCGCTGAGCGAGGGGATATTGTCGCCCCAGTTGCCCGACAGTTCGTAGGTGGCGTTGTAGACATCCTCACGGTTGGTTGTAAACCGCAGCTTAGTTTTCAGATAGTCGCCGTCGGTCTGACGGTAATTGATGAAAAGGTCTGCATCTTCTGCCGTAAGAATGTCGGTCAGGCCGTTGTTGTCGGCATCGAGCAGCAGATAGCCTTCCGGGAGTTCCGCCTTATTGAATCCGTCGGTTTCAGGGTCGTATTTAAACGCCGACTTGTCGTTTATAAATAATGTCGGCACTCCGGAATTGTCGGAATCCAAAGCCCGGTAAATGCCTTTGATTCTATAATTGTCATCGACGGGTTCAGCCATGCCGAGCGGCTGAAGCTCGTTGTTGTAATATCCTCCGCCGCTCGTCACGAACGACAGGCTGCCGTCGCCGTCGAAATCATACCACGTGGTGTTGGCCAACGACATTCTCGTGGGATATGTTACCGTTCTCAAAGCTGCGCCCTCAATCTTGCCCGGGCGTGTTGTTCCGACAAGATTGTATGTCTCAACGTCATCCCCGACAAAAAGAGTGCCTACAGACTTCATGTTCAACTCATAATCGATTCTTTCCGATATGTCGAGCCGTCCGATTTTTGCATTCTGAAGGACATGCGCGGAGGTAGTGCTGTTAACTTTGAACCGTTCCAAAGCGCAATTCGCGAAGGCATAGTCGGCCACGCCGTCAAACTCCTCATTTGCCACTTCTATCTCATCGGCGATGTCGAACCGTCCGCCTACGTTGGTCACCTTGTCAGTCAGCGTGGCTTTTTTTACAGAATAATATTCCCAATACGTGTCATCAGAAAACCGTGTCAATATAGCTTTCTGACAGTCGAACACCAAATTGTCGACAGATGTTGGGCCTTGGTCTTCTTCTCTTGAATTGATGCCCAAATTCAGCGTGCAGCCATATCCTTTGATTGTCAACGTGCCGAGTTCTATATTCTGTATTCTGATGGCAGTTTCGGCAGATGATGTTTCCACTTCTTCAATCAATGGTGACTGCGAGCTTAAATAAGCAAATGTCACAGAAGATGGGATCACGAGCTTCTTTACGGCCGGAGCAACAAAACCCGGTATAGGATAATCTGCAAGTCCAGATATGCGGGAACCTCCGGCTGAACCGACAATTGTCACAGTATATGTGTTTCCATTTCTGACAACTTGCTCCGGTATTTGCACTTCTTCGCCGCTGCCTGTATACTCCAAGGCTGTGGCTGTACTTCTGCTTAAGGAATATATGATCCCGTCTATCTCAACATTTGCCGCTGCCGGCAAAGCGGAGCCTAATATGAAAATCAGGCTTACGAACCATTTTAATTTTAAGTTTTTCATACCTATATGTTTTATTATTAATAATTCATTCTTCGACAGAACAACTGCTCTGTAGGTGCCGTGCCTGTGGCTTGGTTGCTTCAAGCGCGACCTCTACGAGGCCGGTGCTTTGCCGCTCTATGACCCACGGCTGAAGCCGTGGGTTACGCATCAATAGCCCCTATGGGGCTGTTCAGTTGAGCGTTTAGTGTTGAGTGTTTAGTGAAAATTCTCACTCAACATTCCTATGTCTCCCTCTGTTTGCGGAGCAAATAGGGGGAGTGGCACGGAGTGCCGAGGGGGTTGATACCTGCGGCCTCTGCCGCCGGGAAGAGCCGCAAAGCGGCTCCGTTCAGGACTATTCAGTGAGCCTTTGGCTCAGGTTATTGTCAGCGCAGCTGACAGGTTATATTTGCTGGTTAGCCTGTAGCGCGGCCTCGCCGCTATAACCTATGACCCTTAACCTCTAACCTGTGGCGACAGCCACAATAAAGAACCCCTCCGGGTCTTCGACCCACTTCCCCTATTAAGTCCGCTCCGCTTCGTGAACAGGGGAGGACACTTTTCTGCTGCTTCAAATTTAGAAATAAAAGATTGTGTGTAACAAGTTTTAAACCTTAAAAAATCTTTTTGCGCTAAAAAACTACGGTTTTCCGTAGGGGTTTGATAGTGTGGGAAGTACAGTGATGATGAATTATTATGGAGGTATGGCGAATCCGGAGATAGGTCTATTTTTGAATGGCAGAACTGAGCAGTGAATTCCGGAATTCTTCTGAATTGTTGATTTTAATCAGTATTTTGCGGGATGCTTCCTGTTGTGATTCTTTTTTTGTATAACCTTTGCCTTGTTCCCTTTCTATTCCGCCGATGATGACGGATGAACAGAATATTTCGCACCCTTCGCTATCTCGTTTTGACGAGATGAGCTCGTAGTTAATTTCAATTTTGTTTTTCTGGCACCATTCCAATAGCTTGGATTTAAAGTTTATCACCTTTCTTGCAAGCGAGTTGACGTTGATGTGTGGCTTTATCAGCCTTTGTTCGATGAATGAGCGGCAACAGGAGTAGCCGCGGTCAAGATATACGGCGCCAATCAGGGCCTCTACGGCGTTGCCTCCCATATAGCAATTATGGCTGTGGGCAGGGCAGGAGTATTTTAGTTGCTTTATTAGTCCTGTTTCGTCGGCAAGGCGGTTCAATGATTCGCGCTGCACTATTTTAGACCGGGTATTGGAGAGGAATCCTTCTTTACCTTTGCTGAATTTCTTGTATAGCATATCGGAAACGACCGCGTTGAGAATCGCGTCGCCGAGAAATTCGAGCCGCTCGTTGTCAAGGTTTTTCTCGTCAGGGTGTTTTTTTGCATGCGAGCGATGGCAGAATGCTTGCTTGTAAAGTTGCAGGTTGTGCGGGCAGAAACCGAGCAGTTGATAAAGAAACAAATAAAGCTCCTTTTCTTTTGAGGAAAGGAGCTTTATATAAAACAGGATTTTATCGTAAAACCACATTTGCCGTGGTTTTTGTTTACTTATTGAACTTTTTTACGATAACACTGGCATTATGTCCGCCGAAACCGAATGTGTTGGACAATGCCGCATTTACAGTGCGTTTTTGAGCTTCACCGAAAGTAAAATTGAGGTTGTAGTCGATTTCCGGGTCATTATCACCTTCAACGTGATTGATTGTCGGAGGGATGATGTCGTCGGTCACGGCTTTTACGCAGAACAAGGCTTCCAAAGCGCCGGCGGCACCAAGCAGGTGGCCTGTCATTGATTTGGTAGAGCTTATGTTCAATTTATAAGCGTGTTCACCGAAAACTTCCTTAATGGCTTTTACTTCAGAGAGGTCGCCAACGGGGGTTGATGTGCCATGTACGTTGATATAGTCAAGGTCTTCCGGCTTCATCCCGGCATCCTCAAGGGTGCGCTGCATCACCAGTTTCGCACCTAATCCTTCCGGATGTGATGCTGTCAGGTGATAAGCGTCTGCCGACATACCGCCTCCTGCCACTTCGGCATAGATATGCGCTCCACGTGCAAGTGCGTGTTCCAATTCCTCGAATACGAGGCATGCGCTTCCTTCGCCGATGACGAATCCATCGCGTGAGCCGCTGAACGGGCGCGAAGCATGCTGCGGGTCATCGTTGCGTGTTGAGAGCGCGTGCATCGAGTTGAAACCTCCAACTCCGGCAGGATAGATAGCCGCTTCCGCACCACCGGTGACGATAGCTACCGCTTTTCCGAGGCGTATGTAGTTGAATGCGTCAATCAGTGCGTTGGTCGAAGAAGCACAGGCTGAAACAGTGGCATAGTTGGGGCCACGGTAGCCATAAATCATCGACACGTGTCCGGCAGCCATATCCGCAATCATCTTCGGTATGAAGAACGGATTGTATTTCGGACCTTGATCCTGATGCATCGCATAGTATCCAGCCTCTTCCTCGAAAGTGTGCAAACCTCCGATTCCGGCAGCGATGATTACACCGACATTGTCGCGGTCGAGCCCGGCATATTCCTCAAGGCCAGAGTCCTTGATGGCTTCCTTGGCTGCAACCACGCCATATTGTGCGTAAAGATCGTATTTGCGGAGTTCCTTACGGTCGAAATAATCGGCAGAGTTGTACCCCTTCACTTCGCATGCAAACTGAGTCTTGAACAGCGAAGCGTCGAAATGAGTAATCGGTCCTGCGCCGCTCACTCCCTTTAATGCGTTGGTCCACGTCGTTGCCACGTCGTTGCCAAGCGGTGTGATTGCCCCAAGACCTGTGATTACAACTCTTTTAAGTTCCATTTTAATGGATGTAAATTATTTGTTAGCTTCGATATAAGCGATAGCGTCGCCTACAGTCTTGATTCCTTCAGCTTTGTCATCAGGAATTGTGATGCCGAATTCCTTTTCGAATTCCATAATCAATTCTACAGTGTCGAGAGAATCAGCACCAAGATCTTGTGCAAATGTAGCTTCCGGCGTAACTTCGCTTTCGTTTACACCCAATTTCTCTACGATTATAGCCTTTACTTTTTCTGAAATTTCAGACATAACTTTAAGTTTTAAAAATTAATAATAAATATTGATTCTTCTTTTAGAGCTGCAAAGTAAATAATTAATTTGGTTACACGAAAATTTTTTAACAGAAAACGGTCGTTTCTTGCACAAAAAAAGTTCAAATGTGCAGATAATCGGAGGAATGTGCCATTTTCTGTCCTTATTTTCTTAGCTTTTTAATGAGTTGCACCATTGTGAAAAGAATTCAGACATCCGTCGGTCGGTATAGACCATACGTTCCGGGTGGAATTGTACTGCCATTATTTTTCCGTCGGGCGTTTCCAGAGCCTCGATTACACCGTCGGCAGTGTGTCCGGATGCGATTAATCCTTTTCCGAGCCTGTCTGTGCATTGATGATGATGGGAATTTGTCATTATACGGTTTATGCCAAAAAGTTTCCCTACTTTGGAATTGTCGGAAAACGTGACTTCGTGTACAGGTTGCCAGGTAGGTTGTTTTTGGTCGTGATATGCATATTCTTTTCCCATTTGTGCCGGCATATCTTGGATGAGCGTGCCGCCGAACGCCACATTTATAGTCTGCAAGCCACGGCAAATGCCCAGCACCGGGATTCCTTTCCCGATAGCGAGTTTAAGTAATGCCAGCTCGTATGCGTCGCGGGTTTCCGACACTCTGCCAAGTCCTGCTTCCGGCTTTTCTCCGTATATTGCCGGGTTGATGTCGGACCCGCCGCTGAGCATCAGTCCGTCGGGTTGCACGCAATCGAGCCATTCGGCTAATCTTTCCTCGTCGGTGTATGGCGGGACTATCAACGGAACGGCTCCGCCAACCGTAATCGCTTCGTGGTAATAGACAAGCATGCGTATCCGTTCTTCCTCGTCGATATCGCATGTTATTGCCACCTTGATGTTCTTATACATTATTATATTAAGATTACCGGATTATATGTCGCTTGCGAAGATATGGAGAATTTCTGAAATGGAAGCTGATTCGCCGGATAATAAAAATGCCGGCAGGTTAAAATAAATCTGCCAGCACTGAAAAGCTTGTTTTGTCGTGTGATTATTTCTTCTTGTCAACATCCAGATATTTGAACGGGAATGGCCCGTCGTAGCTTGCATGCGTAGGGATGATGCAGTTGTAAGTGTTGATTTGGTTGTGATAGAAATGATGTATTGTGTATTGTGGGTCTGCAAGCCAGAAACGGTCGCCTCCGGCTTCCGTGAAATCTATTTCCATCAACATGCAAATCGGGGCGGACACGGTGACAGGCACTCCTCTCCAGCGGGTGGCGATGTTGCGGTGCATATGTCCGCAACAGAGCTGTATGTGGTTTTTGTGCCTTGTGAGGATGTCCTCCAGTCTTCCGATGTTTTCAAAGCCTTCGTCCATAAAGCCCATGCCTGTGTCGAAAGGTGGGTGGTGTGTGAAGATGAGTGTTTTCTTTCTTGGCTGTTCGTCGAGTTTCGCTTCCAGCCAGTCTGCCACTTTCTCCGTGATGCCTCCCCAGTGCTTGCCTTGAACGATTGTATCGATGCATATTATGCGAACCGGATACCCTTCAACCGTATAACAGATGTAGGGGGCGATGTCGTCTTTTACCGGGCACATTTTGTCGCCAAGGAGCCTGAGCATATCGGCACGGTTGTCGTGGTTTCCTGGAACACAGAACACAGGACGTGGAAGGTCGGAGAAATAGTCGTGGATTTTTCCGTAGGCAGTGTGGTTGCCGTTGTCTGCCAGGTCGCCAGTGGCAATGAACATATCGGGCAGGTCCTTTTCCTGCATCTTCTGGAAGTATTCGACGGCTTTTCGTACGGTGGTTGACGTGTCGCATTTGCCGAATGACAATAGATTGTCGCCTCTCAGATGCGTGTCGGTGATTTGGATGATTTTCATTTCGGAACCGCGTCCGATAATCTTTTTTGGAGGCAGAGGGCGTCCGTCAGCGTCAAATCCTCCTGTTCCGGGCACTGCTTTTGTCTTGGCCGTTTCATCGGCGGCAAGCGCTGCGACCGGAGCGACAGCAGAAGCCATTGCAACTGTCGCTACTTTCTGTAGAAAGGATCTTCTTGAAATGTTAGCCATAGTTTGAATTTTTTGAATTTGGTTGTTAGGTTGTTGCAAATATATCATTTCGGTTTGAAACTTGCAAATTTTCTATCGAAATTATATGCACTCTTATTTAAATCGTTATTTTCTGCAAGGCGGAATATTCGTTTTGTTTTGTAAACGATTCGGGAAGTCCTGGCAGTAGGAAGTGTCTTCTGGAAATGTAAATATTAAAATCGGATAGTGTTATGTCCTGTCGATATTGGATTTTTTTGTAAGTTTGCAACAAAAAATCGACAGAAGTGGAACAACCGCTACATATTGACGTGCGCGAGGCTGTGGAGGCTAAGATTCCGAGCTATGCAAAGCATATACCAGGTTTCGTTTACCGCTGGTTGGAGCGGGTTGTCAGGCAAAAAGAGCTTAACAGGGTGCTGAAAGAAAATGCCGACAGGAGAGGCGTTGATTTCGCTGAGGGGGTTCTCGGCTCATTCGGCATCAAATTGGAAGTTGAGGGTTTGGACAATATTTCTGACGACGGTCGTTACATATTCGCTTCGAACCATCCGCTTGGAGGTCTCGACGGTATGGCATTGATTACCATATTGGGACGGAAATATGATGGAAACGTGAAGTGCATAGTCAATGATATATTGATGCTTATAAAGCCGCTTAATGGCGTGTTTTTGCCGATTAACAAGCACGGCGGGCAGTCGCGGAAGAATATGGAGGCTGTAGATGAGGCTTATCATGGCGGTTGCCAGATGATAACGTTTCCTGCCGGTTTATGCTCGCGCCGAGGGAAGAACGGAAAAATAAGTGATACGGAATGGAAAAAGTCGTTCATAACAAAAAGTATTGAATCCCGGCGGGATGTGGTCCCTATATATTTTGGCGGGACTAACTCCGGTTTCTTTTATAAGTTTGCTAAGTTCCGTAAGCGGATAGGAATAAAATTAAACATAGAGATGGTGCTGCTTCCGGGCGAGATGGTCGATGGTGCCGGTTCGACTTTCCGCATTAAGATAGGAAAGCCGATTCCTTACACTGAATTTGACAATAGCCGCTCTCAGAAGGAGTGGGCGCAGGAAGTGAAGCGCCGGGTGTATGAAATGTCGGTTGAATAATAGGTTATTCAGATGAAAATAGAAAGTATAATTGCTCCAGTGCATAAAAGTCTTTTGAAGATGGAGCTGACCGAAGAACGGTTTCTGCGTCCTACTAACAAGGGACGCAATGAAATATATATAGTTGATTCGGTCAATTCTCCTAACATAATGTGGGAAATAGGGCGTTTGCGGGAGATTGCATTCCGTGCTTCAGGCGGTGGAACAGGAAAAAGTGCCGACATCGATGAGTTTGACACGATGGATGAGCCTTGCCAGCAACTGATTGTGTGGAATCCTGAAGCGGAGGAAATAATCGGGGGATATCGTTTCTTGTTAGGTGAGAATATGAGTTTCGACAGTGCAGGCATACCGAATATTGCAATGTCGCATATGTTCAAATATTCTGACAAATTCCTGAAAGAATATCTTCCTTATACGATAGAGTTGGGCCGTTCGTTCGTTTCGGTAGATTACCAGTCAACAAAAGCCGGGGCGAAAGCACTTTATGCCTTGGATAATCTATGGGATGGACTGGGCGCGCTGACTGTGGTGTATCCCCAAATTAAATATTTGTTCGGAAAAATGACAATGTATCCGAGCTATCCGGTGGAGTGCCGTGATATGATACTGTATTTTCTTGACAAATACTTCCATGACAATGAGAATCTTGTCCAGCCGATACAGCCGTTGGAGACGAATATAAATGTGAGAAAAATGCAAAGACTTTTTGTCGGCGACAGCTTTAAGGAAGATTACCGTATCCTTAATACCAGTGTGCGGGCAAGAGGTATGAATATTCCTCCATTGGTTAATTCGTATATGAATTTGTCGCCGAAGATGAAATTATTTGGCACGGCAATCAACGACGAGTTCGGCGATGTGGAGGAAACAGGCATATTTTTCTCCATATCAGATATCTATGAGGAAAAGAAAATGAGGCATATACGCACTTTCTATCAGCGCTTTATCGAGTACCGTCAGGATGTGATACACAGGATAAAAGAATATGCCAGGTCGAAAACAAATAATTTTTAATTGATGAATAAACGTCTGATATCAATAATTATGTCGGCGCTGCTCGTTGGTGTCATTTCCGCTGAAACGCCGTTGCATTATGAGGGAGAGCTGCTTGGTACGGTTGGTAAGAGCGATTCCGGTCTGGCTCCCTATTATATAATGTCGAATAATGGTGGTGTGGTCACGCAATCCAAGACTATGAATTTTCGGGCAAAAGCCTGGAAAGATTTGGATTTGTCGCGGCGGTTCAGCTATTCCTTTGGAGCTGATTTCATTACAGGTGCTTCGAGCGAGGTTGACTATTTGCATTATGATGTGCAGTCTGGCGAAATGCAGCCAATTGGAAGAAAACCGGCTGCCATATGGTTGCAACAGCTGTATGCCGAAGTGAAATATCGTGGCGTGTTTTTGATGGCAGGTATGAAGGAGCGGACATCTCCGTTGCTTAACAGCAGTCTTGGGGCAGGCGATTTCATCCAGTCGAATAATGCCCGTCCTGTTCCTGAAGTGCGTGTCGGTTTCGTGGATTTTCAGGACATACCATTTACCAACGGTTGGGTGCAGATTCAGGGTGAAATCTCTTATGGGAAATATGTGCAGGACGATTGGCTGGAAGATCATTACAGCTATTATGGCCATTTTATAAACACAGGCGTATGGACGCATTATAAGCGTTGCTATTTCCGTACAAAGCCTTCTCAGCCGTTTTCTGTGACTGTGGGTATGCAGATGTATGCACAGTTCGGAGGGAATGCCAGGACTTATAACAGGGGGGAATTGATAAAAGAGGATCCATATGACGTCAAATTCAAGGATTTGGTTGACATATTTCTGCCAACGCGAGGAGGAAAGGGTGACAATAAGGGTGATTCTCAATATTATTACGGGAATTCGCTTGGCTCCTGGGATTTTGTGGCACGATACCGGTTCCATGATGATACTCAGTTGAAGGCTTACTTTCAATGGCCGTATGAGGACGGCTCTGGCATAGGAAAATTGAACGGGTTTGACGGTATTTGGGGACTTGAGTATCAGAATAAGGACAAAAAGGCGATTGTAGCTAATGCTGTGATTGAATATATAGATTTCACTAACCAGAGCGGTCCTACACATTGGGCTCCTGCCGACAATCTGGATTCCGATATGAAGGGTGAGGCGACAGGTGGTGACAGCTATTATAACAATTTCCGCTATAACTCGTTTATGAATTTCGGAATGTCGCAAGGTACTCCGTTCATTCCGTCAACGATATACAATCAGAACGGCTACCTAAAGGTTTTCGATAACCGTATCCGCGGATTCCATGCGGGTGTGTCGGGAAGCTTGTTGGACAATCTCGATTATCGATTTCTTGTTTCTTATCGCAAATCTTGGGGCTCTTATGATGCTCCACGTTTAGAAAAGGCAAAAGATACCTCGTTCATGCTTGAGGCTTCGTATGCTTTCAATCAAGTTAAAGGATTGTCGCTAAAAGGACAATTTGCTATGGATAGGGGCAATTTGTTAGGTGACAGTTATGGTGTGCTTGTCTCTTTGAAATATGACGGAATTTTAAATTTGTTTGGAAAATGAAAAGAACGGTATATATATCCTGTATGATTTTTGTGGTGTTGTCGTTTTGCGGATGCACTCACAATAATGGCGATATCGGTCCGTGGTTCGGGCAATGGAAGGTTGAGAGGATTGATAAGGACGGAATGCCGGATCCTGATTACGAAGGGGATTGTTTGCTGCGTTTTCAATCTTCAGTAGTGACTGTCGTGCTTGTGACAAACAACGGGTATGCAGAGTCGTCGTCTTTAAAATACGGCAACTGGGAGGAGACTGGAGGTTATATGCATTTTGATTTTAAAGAAGGTCTGAATACTCCTTTGAACAAATTGCATATGGATAAATTCGTGTGTCCTGTTTGTGGCTATGTCGGCCAAAGCTTGATAGGTGTTTGGGAATGTCCGGAATGTGGCACTTCGGCTGGTGAGTTTAAAGTTGAATGTGACTTGAAAATCCTTATCCGTGAAGGAAAGGAAAAACAGTTGCAATTGGTGAAGGATGATGGTACGGTATATACGTATTATCTTGTGAAATGGTAAGTTGCATTTGTATTATTGTGTCTGTCAGAATTTTAATGTGTTGTTGTGTGGTATGGGATGAGTAAGCTTTTTTGTATAGCACTCAACTTTGATTAACTTTGCAAAAAAATAAAATAAATCGATGAATTTTGTAGAAGAATTAAAATGGCGCGGCATGGTTCATGATATGATGCCGGGTACGGAAGAACAACTTCAGAAAGAAATGACAACGGCTTATGTCGGAATAGATCCGACTGCCGATTCACTGCATATTGGACACCTTGTGAGTGTGATGATACTTCGTCATTTTCAGCGTTGCGGACATAAGCCAATTGCCCTTGTCGGTGGTGCTACTGGAATGATTGGCGATCCGTCTGGCAAATCGGCAGAACGTAATCTGCTCAATGAAGAAACGTTGCGTCACAATCAGGAATGCATAAAGAAACAGTTGTCGAAATTCCTTGATTTCGATTCCGACGCTCCCAACGCTGCCGAGCTTGTCAACAACTATGACTGGATGAAGGATTTTCTATTCCTCGACTTTGCGCGTGAGATAGGCAAGCACATCACCGTAAACTATATGATGGCGAAAGATTCTGTAAAGCGGCGTCTTAATGGTGAGGCGCGCGACGGCCTGTCGTTCACGGAATTCACTTATCAGTTGCTTCAGGGATACGACTTCCTGCATCTCTACGAGACAAAAAACTGCAAGTTGCAGATGGGAGGCTCCGACCAATGGGGAAATATCACAACCGGTACGGAGCTGATACGCCGTAAGCTTGGAGGTGAGGCCTTTGCCTTGACATGCCCGCTCATAACCAAAGCCGACGGCGGAAAGTTCGGCAAGACTGAATCAGGCAACATATGGCTTGACCCGCGCTATACATCGCCATACAAATTCTACCAATTCTGGTTGAATGTAAGCGATGAGGATGCGGAAAAATATATAAAGATATTCACATTCATACCGCGTGAGGAAATCGAGAGCCTTGTGGAAGAGCATAAGGCTGCTCCGCATTTGCGTGTCTTGCAAAAACGTCTTGCTAAGGAGGTGACTGTTATGGTGCATTCCGAGGCAGATTATAATGCGGCAGTTGAGGCTTCTGGTATTTTGTTCGGTAATGCAGCCGCCGACACCTTGCATAAAATCGACGAGGACACATTGCTCGCCGTATTCGAGGGCGTGCCGCAATTCGAGGTTTCGCGCGATTTGCTTTCTGGAGGAGTAAAAGCTGTTGATTTGTTTGCCGAGTATGCTAAAATATTTGCTTCGAAGGGTGAGATGCGTAAATTGGTGCAGGGTGGTGGAGTTTCTGTTAACAAGGAGAAACTTGAAGCTTTCGACAAGGAGATTACCACATCCGACTTGCTGAATGACAAATATTTGCTCGTGCAAAGGGGTAAAAAGAATTACTACCTCGTAATCGCGAAATAAGTGGATATAACCATAAACGACAGAGCGTAGCGGAATAATGACACTGCTACGCTCTGTTTTTTCCATACCCCAAGCTGCGCTACGCCAAGTCTCGCTTGCATAAACAGGGTTAAGTTCTGGAGCCCTCGCAGGGCTCTATTAATCTCAAAAACAAGCCATTTCTCATAGAGCCATATTAATGCCCGTGAATAAATGCAATACAATCAGTTTCCGAGTCTTTAGCGGATACCAATTTTTTACAAGGCAGAAGCCACAAAAATATGTTTTATAACATATTGTTAAACCTTTTGTAAATAATTAATATATAGATGGTTGTGGTTAAAATCAAGCATTTTAAGCGACTTATTGACCAAAAAAAATCCAAAAAAAATCCTCAAAAGGCAATTTTTTCTCGTCAAAATTGGTGTAGTAAAATATTTTGATATAACTTTGTAGCGTTTTTGAAGCATAAAAAATTGTTTTATTATTAAAATCAAAAAAAGATGAAAAAGTTAGTTTTATTACTTGCTGTTGTATTTAGCGCATCTTTGTTCTCTTGCGGTAACAAAGCAGAAAACGCTGCTGCTACTGACACTGTAGCTACTGATTCTGTAGCTGTTGTTGACACTGTAGCTGCTGACACTGCAGCTGTTGACACTGCAGCTGTTGATTCTGTAAAATAAGCTGATACAATCAACGATTAAGGCCGTTGCGCATTGCGTAGCGGCTTTTTTTGTGTCCTGAGGATACTTATTTAATAATATTGTAAAAACAGAACCACTCCACAGTAGCTATATGGAGTGGTCCTGTTATGTAGATTGGGTCGCTTAAATGTTGTGCTGGGATGACGAGAAGCCGAGACGCGGCAGTCCGTTGCGTATGTCGGCATTACGCATAAATAACGACCATAGCAGTTGCGAGCGGTAGTTTTCAATCATAACAATGATTGGGCCTTGATCGATGGCGAGGAAGCTGCGCACAATTTGCTTGTCGGGTTCAACCGACAGGTTGATTGCGTCGTAGAATCCATAATTTCCCAACATACCGAGGTCGCGGTAGAGATGCTTCAAAACATCCATACTTTCTTCCGGTGTGTAGGGCATCGACGATAATGCTGCGGTCGGTGATATGGTACCGTTGTCGTTGTTTGGCGAATGTGCAGTGTAACCGGCTACAGGACAATCAGATGCTGTCAATCCCCATAGGTTTTCGCCGTAGCCTGTGTAATCCTTAGGGTTGTCGATACAGTACGCCCGGTGTATCAGTGTGTGATTCTTATTGTTGAGGAAATAGTCTTCGCATATATCGTCTTTTAGACCTCGAGGATCAAGGCCAAGGAAAGAATAATGGGCGAAGAACAGCGGATTATTCATACCATCGCCTATTAAAGACTGGAATCCATAATAGGTGCTGCCTCCGCGTATGCCCCCATTGTCCTGGAAACCGTTGGAATACACGCTCTTGTTGATGGGGTATGTGGGTGAGCAGCCTGCAAGCACATATACGATCATTGCTTCGTTCCAGCCGGTTATTGCAAGATTCATCTCAAAACCGTAATTCTCAGACCAATGCCACATCAGTTTGTTATCTTTAACATAGTGTGTCCATTCTATTTCACGCCATAACTTGTCTATGTCTTTTGCGAGAGCGGCTTCTTCAGTGTTGCCTTCTGCAAAATATTCTTTAGCGGTAAGCAATCCTTGGAAAAGCAGCGATGTCTCCACAAGGTCTCCGCCATCGTCCTTGTCGCTGAATGGGACTACTGCGCGCGACGAGCCGTTGTACCAGTGTGCGTAAGCTCCGTGGAAACGTGGCGCAGCCATCAGAAAGTCGGTGATTTTTCTTATTTGGGTGAAAGCCTCGTCGCGTGATATGAAGCCTCGTTCGGCTCCTGCTATCAGTGCCATTACACCGAATCCCGTGCCTCCGGTGGTCACTACGTCACCGCTTGTGTCGCGTTCGCGTATCATTCCGCTCGAATGGGCGAAATCATAGAAATATTTTAAAGTGGAGCTTTGCACAATATCGAGCAGTTCGTCGTCTGTCAAAGTCTCGATTCTCACTGTCTGCTCTTTGCGCATGACTTCTGAATTGTTGATGCCGCTGCCGGCTGTTACGACACGGTAAGTTACTTCATCATTGTCGGAAACATTATCTACATTGTCGATATAAGGGCTTTCTGCCACGTTCGAAGCAATCTCAATGAAATCGACCCCTTCTGTAGCTCTCCAGATGTCCACTTTTTCTTTCGTGGTCCATGAAAGGGTAATTGTCGTGCCATCAGCGACCGCTGTGAAGTCGATGGCGCCTGTCGGTTGTGGGACGGGCTCTTTTTCCTCATCCTTGCAGCTTGTAAAAGCGATTGTCAGAATTAGTAGTGACAAATATTTGAAAATCTTCATATTAATAAAATTTAGTTTGCTAAGTTAGCTATTTTCATTCAGTTTTTGATAATCTTTTCGCAATATATCGACTTTTCTGATGCCACTTGCAGCAGATATACTCCTTTAGGCAAGGATGCTATCGGGATGTTTTGTATTTCGTTGCCGCTGATTGTTAGTTCAGTACGATATACTTCTGCACCAGCCATATCCGATATGGATATATTTGTATTTCCGCAACTATTGGTCTTGAATTTAAGAATGTCGCTTACGGGGTTGTTGAGTATCTTTATTTCACTTGTTGTTTTGCTTGTCGTATTTACGGATGCACCTGTAGCCTTGCCTATCTTGACTTCACGGACATTGACAGGGTCCCATTCTCCGGAGCTGATTCTATGCAGCTCAATTTCGTACTCGCCCGTTTTCAGGTCCACATTTCCAAGCTCTATTTCCGCATACTCGTTGAATGTGCCGTCGATATCGCTGAATTCGAAATGTGCACTTTCTTCTCCGTCTATGATCAGGTAGAATGTACTCCCGAATCCGCTCGCTACTGCCGATATCGGATAGTTGCCCCCTTGTGCCACTTTGACTTTCCAACTGGCATATTCGTTGTCATCGGTCCATCCTCCTATGTTGGCAGGATTGTTCTCTATCTTTATGGAAGAGCCGTGGGGCGTGGCTATTGCTGCCGGCATTGTGAGTATCCCGTCTTTTTGAACGGCAATAGTGGCAGGAGCTACTTCCCCGTCCATTTCAAGAACGACTGTTGTGCTGACGTCGTTTGTCGGTTTGTCGGGTAAATCGATTATGATGGTGTTGTTGACTGCTTGGAACGTTAGTTCTTGTTCACCATCGAGTAGCCATGCCTTTGTGGGATTGGAATTCATAGTCGGGATTGATAATTTGTTGTCAGCAGGCCAATGTTGGGTGAATATATGAAGATACATATATTGTTTGCCATCAATGGCTTTTCTTGTAGCTCGTCCCCATGGCAGTTGCTCGAGGAACGGACTTGGTTGAGTTCCGTAGATTGATTCTTTGTTGACTTTCATCCAATAGGATATCTCTTGCAGTCGATTAATGCTTGTTTCCGGGAATGAGCCGTCGGCTTCCGGACCTATGTTTAGCAGATAGTTTCCTCCTTTGCTGACAATGTCGATAAGTTTTTGTATCACATCTTGTTTCGTTTTCCATCGGTGATCGTGTGCGGCATATCCCCAGTTGTCATTGAGTGTCATACAAGTTTCCCAGTCTGTCCCGTCACCAAATGGTGGCATATTCGGGATGCTTTGTTCCGGAGTTGAGAAATCGGAGGTCAGCCCGTCTTCCAGCCTGCTATTGAATATCAGCCGTTTTTCTGTGTCAAGCTCCTTGATTGCCTTCATCATCTTATAGCGGAATTTTGGAGTGCTGTCACCTCCCATATCCCACCATATCACATCCACATTATAATCTCTGACAATTGATTTCAAATGAGGGATTACAATTTCGTCAACATATTTTTCCTGGGCTTCTGGTGATGCTACGAATCCAGTCTCGTTGTTTTGAGGAATCCATCCCATACCGCCAGGATTATTCCAGTCGAGAGCCTGTGAATAGTAAAATCCGATTTTCAATTCGGCTTTGCGTGCTTCTGTCACAAGCTCTTTCAGCAGGTCGCGCGAGGCATCTACGCTGCCTACGCCATTATCTCCACGGTTATATACATTGTATCCTATTCCATTGTTCATCAACGAAATTCCATCATGGTGCTTTGATGTGATGATGATGTATTTCATTCCGGCTTCTTTAGCCATTTTCACCCATTCGGCGGGATTGTAGGCTGATGCCGTGAAACCTGCGCACGCCTGACGCTTATATTCGTCACGTGGAATCTGAACGTCGAACATAATCCATTCGGCATATCCGCGACGCTCGTATTCCTTGCCTGTTGCAGGGTCTATTTTGATTGAGCCGTCGGAGTTGATCCAGTCTTCAGGATAGCAGGAATAGTAATCATCAATCCATCCGTTGCGTGTGACGTAAGGTTTGTTCGCATCCATATTCAAGAGGGTAGGACCTGTGTAATGTCCTGCAAGGGCAGCGTATGGTCCCCAATGGATGAACATACCGAAACGTGCTTCGCGCCACCATCCCATACGAGCGTCTTTTTCTGCTTTTGTCTCTGTTGTTGCGGTATAGACTGGCTCGCTTGTCAAACTTTTTTCTCCTTCTCCATTTATTGCTTGTACAGAAAAGCTGTAAACGTTGAATGAGTCGAGATTGCCGATTGTGGCTTCGGTTGCGCTGGTCGTTGTGTATGGGTTGCTGTCGCCGTCAATGTATATTTCGTATCCGGTTGCACCTTTTATGCTCATCCACGATAATGAAATACTGTTCACTCCGCGTGATGTCACTTCCAGCCCGGATGGGATTTGTTCGGTGAATTTATCAGACAGTGTCTTTCTGTCGCTTAGCACGATGTTGTCGATGTAGGTCACAGTGCCGGCAACATTGTCGATGACAAAATCCGGCTGTACGCCAATTACCCCGATTTCAGTGACATTGTGAGCCTCAAGATCGAACACAAGTGATTCCCATTCGCCAGTTTTCACAGGCGCATCGACAGGTAGGAACTCATTGTTGTCTGCTGCATTTGACGCCTTTGTGTTAATGCGGCATATAGAGGATGGATTTTCTCTATAATATTGCAAATGTAGGTATTTGTAGCCTTTATAGGTCTTTCCTGATTTCAATTCAGCCCAGAAACCGTCCCATTCGGCTGATTTTTCTATACGTGTGAATTTCAGTGCCTTTTTGCTGCCGTTTATTCCGCTGGAGGAAGGATTGTCAGCCACTTCGATTTTCATCGTTTGAAGGACGTTGAGCTGGTCTGTGAATGTTACCCCGTTTTCGAAATCGTCGATAATGATATCGCCCTTTTGCGCAAAGCATACAGTGCTGATAATCAACGTCCCGAGTAGAAGAATGACTTTCTTTATCATAAATATGAAAATTAGAGAGGTGTTGTGAAAATATGAATTAGCGTATAATCACTTTTTGGGCAATGCTCTTGCCATTAGCATTGATTGCAATCAGATAAATTCCGGATTCTGTCAGTTGTAGTGAAATTGTACCATCGTTTTCGGACTCGGCCACTTTGCTGCCTGTGAGATTGTAGGCTGTTGCGTGGATTTTACCGTTGGAGGATATTGATACTTCGTTTCCGATTGTCTCTATCGAGATTTTGTAATCGGATACAGTGTCTGCAACGGATGCTGAGTTTCCTGCCGGATTTTCGTTGTCGCTTAATGTGATATTGTCAATATACACCACTGTGCCGTTTTCAAGCACGTCGGTGAAGTCCGGCTGGAATCCGAGCATTCCGAGTTCGGTTACATTATGTCCTTTCAAATCGAATGTAATCCATTCCCACTCTCCGGCTTTTGTCGGACGTTCGATGGATTCGAATTCATTGTTTTGTGGAGTTGAGCTCGAAGCTTTGGCATTGATTCTCAACCGTGAATTTTCATTGTCGCGATAATACATAATGTGCATATAGGAATAGTCTGAGTAGGTCTGTTTTAGGTCGGCATAGGTTCCGGCCCATGTGTTCACAGCTTCGATTCTTGTGAATTTCATTGCCTTCTCACTTGGATTGATTCCTTCTTTTGCCGGATTGTCGGCTATTTCTACTTGCATTTCTGTTACAGGGTTGATGTGTAATTCGTCGGTGAATGCATATTCTCCGTTTTCAAAGTCATCAATTATCACATCTTGTTTTTGTGCGTTGATAGAGCCGCATACTGCGATTGCGGCAACTAATAGAGTAAATTTTTTCATAACAGTTAAGTTTTAGTTAAGGAATGTTTTTTCGGCAAAAATATTCATATTATGTAGCCTGATATGAAAAATCTCACCCTATTATGATACTTGCGACAATAAACTTCTCGTTTACAAAATCTCTACAGGGAATGTTAATGCCTTGTAGGATAGGGGATTGTCGGGCCGTGTTTTTGAAAAAGGCTTCAGCGTGCCATCACACGGTTTTTCGTGGAAATGCGTCGATAAAGCTGCCGGGAGTGATGTTGTAGATGGTTGCCCCAATGCTTCCGGCATAGTCGCGGATGTCGAAATAGGCTTTAAACGCGACGTAAAAGCTATATACAATCTTGTACAATGGATAGCCGGCGTATTCTGTGCTGACGCGTGTGTTTTCCTTTTCGCTGTCCTTGTAGAAATGCGGTTGAATGCTAACGACATTGTTATTCTCGTCAACCGACAGTGTTTTCATCCACGAATGATCTGCTCCCGCAACATATATTGTGCGGAATCCGGAATTGAGAGCGAGCATAATGGATGGTATCAGCACGTTGCGCGGACGCGGCATTCCCCAACCTTTGCGGTAGGCTAAATGGCAGAGACGTTTGCATCCTTCCACTGGTGTCAGATTGTACCGCTCGACTGTGATGTGCGGATTCCGCTTTATCTCTTCCGGATTCGGAATTTTCGCTCTTGTCGGAATAAATAGCACCATATCCCAGTCGGTTTTCTTGGAAAAAGTCAACCACAGATTATCAACTGCTTCGTTGCCGGTGCTGAAAAAGTGTGGGTCTGCAAGAACGTAGTATTCTGGCTTGAGTCTGAAGTATAATGGAGTGTTTGCCGCAAAATTTACTGCGAGTTTTTTGCGGCTCTCCAGAAAAGTGTATGATGTCTCGACGGTCTGGTTCAACGACGGACCGTTGCCGAGCACGATAATTTCATCGTTGCCGGTCGCTGTCCGTTTTACGGACTGACTGCGGGAAAGCAGGACTATTTTCAGTATGCTGCCAATTGTCTGCGACAATTTCCCTGTTGCTTGTGCCAGCCTGTCGAAATTCATATTTTATGCTTTCTTGTTATTTATAAGGTATTGGGCAATCTGTACGGCATTGAGTGCTGCACCTTTCTTTATCTGGTCGCCGACAACCCAGAACGACAGTCCGCATTCGTTTGTCAGGTCTTTGCGTATGCGCCCTACATATACTGGGTCACACCCCGCAGCGAACAACGGCATCGGGTATTTTTTGTTTTCAGGCTCGTCGGTCACGACAAGTCCTTTGCCTTTGCGGAATGCCTCGCGGGCCTCTTCCACGCTGATTGGCCGTTCGGTCTCAACCCAAATGGCTTCGCTGTGGGCTCGCATTACAGGTACGCGTACGCACATGGCGCTTACGTCCAGGTCCGGTGCGTGCATTATCTTTTTTGTTTCGTGATACATCTTCATTTCCTCTTTAGTGTATCCGTTGTCCATGAATACGTCGATATGAGGAATGAGGTTGTAGGCGAGCTGATAGGCGAATTTTTCCACTACCGGCTCTTTGCCGGCGGCGATGTCCCTGTGTTGTTGCACAAGCTCTTCCATCCCGAGCGCGCCTGCTCCGCTTGCTGCCTGGTAGGTTGCGACATGGGCGCGTTTGATTGGGGATATGTCGTGGATAGCTTTCAATGCTACCACCATTTGTATTGTGGTGCAATTAGGGTTTGCTATGATGTTGCGTGGAGCGTGGAGCGCATCGTCGCCATTCACCTCCGGTACCACCAATGGAATGTCGTCCTCCATACGGAATGCGCTTGAATTGTCGATCATTATGGCTCCGTACTTTGTGATTGTGCTGGCGAATTCTTTCGATGTGCTAGCGCCTGCTGATGCGAATACTATGTCAACGTCTTTGAAATCATCATTGTGGCACAATTCTTTTACGGTGTATTCCTTGTCTTTGAATGTGTATTTTTTTCCGGCACTGCGCTTTGAGCCGAAAAGTAGCAGGTCGTCTGTTGGGAAATTCTGCTCTTCAAGAACGCGCAGGAACTCTTGCCCAACGGCACCGCTTGCGCCGACAATAGCAACTCTCATTTTTTCCTTTTCCGATTTAATATATGCGTAAAATAATCTTGCCAGCAGACAGATGATGTCTGCTTTGCGGCTGCAAAATTACAATAAATATTCTTTTTGGGGTCAATTTGTGACACAATATTATATTAAGGTGTGGATTTGTTGTATCATTAATTATGCGCTTATAAATTGAAAGTCGCGTTAATGTTTTGATTATTATTGTGTTGTTGTTATTTGGACAAGATTTTAATAGCTTGTTTCAATAGTGTTAAAATTTAACATTTCTGTAACAGGTTATGGGATGTCTTTCAAAGGTGACGTATTTTCGCTTTTTGAGGTCGTAAACTTTTATTTTGTTATGAATTTGCGGTCATATCTTTCTAAAATTCGACTTCCCATTCGTGGTTTTTTGTGAGATTTTTTCGGCTCCACCTTTAATTATATCTGGGAATCCGGTTTTCTTGGTGTTGCTCATTTTATGCAGGAATGTGGGTATGATATTGTTTGTAAATATGTTATATAACATTGTTGCCAGACATTTTTCCCTTTGTCTTCATTTTTCTCTGTTGACAAATACAATGCAAAAAAGTACAAAAATATTTTGTGGGATTAAAAAAAGATTCATAACTTAGCATAGTGCTACGAAACGGACGAATTTTTGAAAAAGTGGTATTGTTAATCGGATGCGGATTTGAAAATTTGTTATTCATAGCGTGTTGAAAAAGGCGGTCGATTCTTAATTCTTATGACGGAATTAACATTACGGCAGCGAAAATGCAGTTTCAGATTGAAACTGCAATGAGTTGAATTTAATTTATTGTGTGTTTTTATAATTTGATGTAATGTTTTTTATGAAACTGAAAAGATTTGTCATTCTGATAACGATGGCCATCCTTTCGCTGCCGGCATTCGCGCAGATGAAGGTGACGGGTGTCGTTGTCTCCGCCGAAGATGGCGAACCAATTATCGGTGCTACGGTAAGGGTTAAGGGACAGGAAGCGACAGGCACGGCGACCGACTTCGACGGCCGGTTTACGCTTACGGTGCCTTCGAGCGACTCAAGGCTCGTGGTCACTTACGTTGGTATGGATACCAAGGAAGTGAAAGTTTCCTCGTCTGAGATGAAGATTGTTTTGGAAAGTAATTCACAGGTGCTGGGCGAGGTTGTCGTTACCGGTATGGGTAAGATGGACAAGCGTCTGTTTACCGGTGCAACCACGCAGATTGATGCATCCGATGCCAAGCTCGACGGTGTGGCTGATATAAGCCGCGGGCTTGAAGGAAAGGTTTCCGGTGTCTCTATCCAGAACGTTTCCGGTACATTCGGTACTGCTCCTAAGATCCGTGTGCGTGGTGCCACTTCTATTTATGGCGATTCCAAGCCGTTGTGGGTTGTGGATGGTGTCGTTATGGAGGATGCCGTGGAGGTTTCTGCCGACGAGTTGTCGTCCGGTGATGCCGTTACGCTTATCTCTTCTGCGATTGCCGGTCTTAACTCCGACGATATCGAGAGCTTCCAGATTCTGAAGGACGGTTCCGCCACCTCTATATATGGCGCGCGCGCGATGGCCGGTGTGATTGTCGTTACCACAAAGAAAGGTAAGGCCGGTTCGACCCGCGTAAGCTATACTGGTGAATTCACCACTCGTCTGAAGCCGCATTATAGCGAATTCAACATTTCCAATTCTCAGGAACAAATGGGTATATATAAGGAAATGGCCGACAAGGGATGGTTGGAATTCGCTTCGATCGCTCAGAATTCCACAAGCGGTATCTATGGTAAGATGTACGATTTGATCGATACGTATAATGCTACCAACGGCCAATTCGGTCTGGCCCACACTCAGTCGGCTATGAATGCATATCTGCGTGAGGCTGAGTACCGCAATACCGACTGGTTCGATGAATTGTTCAGCAACGCTGTCATGCAGAACCACTCTGTGAGCGTTTCCGGCGGTACGGAAAAAGGTAACTTCTATACTTCGTTGTCGTTTATGAACGACCCGGGATGGACAGTTTCGAGCAATGTGCGCCGTTATACGTTCAACGCCAACGCTTCGTATCAGATTTCGCCGACAGTGCGTTTCTCCGTATTGACTTCCGATTCTTATCGTGAGCAGAAAGCCCCGGGTACTTTGAGCCAGAATGTCGATGCCGTGAGCGGTACTGTTCAGCGCGATTTCGATATCAACCCGTATAGCTACGCAATCAATGCTTCAAGGGCTCTCGACCCGAATGAGTATTATAAGCGCAACTATGCTGAATTCAACATTTTCAACGAGTTGGAGAACAACTATATCGACATAGGTGTGACCGATCTGAAATTCCAGGCTGAATTGAACTGGAAACCAATCGAGGGGCTGGAGCTCAATGCTTTGGGTGCGTATCGCTATCAGAGCTCTGTGCAGCAGCACTATGTGAAGGACCATTCCAATCAGGCGAATGCATACCGTGCCGGTATCGATCCGGAGGATGCCACTATCCGCGATTTGAACCCGTTCCTTTACACTAACCCTGATGATCCTAATGCTTTGCCGCAGACTATCCTTCCGCAAGGTGGTATCTATTATAATGATACATATACGGTTTCGCAGTACGATTTCCGTGGAACGGCTACATATAACAAGAACTGGAACAACACGCATATCTTCAATGCGCTTGCCGGTGTGGAAGTAAGCAGCACCAACCGTAACCAGACAAGCTGGGAAGGATGGGGATTCGTTTACGATTACGGCGGTGTGCCATTGCTCGACTATGAGTTGTTCAAGCAGCAGATTGAGGAAGGACACACTTATTATGGTTTCGTTCCTACTTACCGCCGCTCGTTCGCTTCGTTTGCCAACTTGACATATTCTTATGCCGGACGTTACGTATTGAACGGTACTATCCGCTATGAGGGTACTAACAAGCTTGGTAAGGCGCGCAGCGCCCGCTGGCTGCCTACTTGGAACGTTTCCGGCGCATGGAACGCGCATGAGGAGGCTTTCTTCAAGAAGAATGTTGACCCGAAGATTCTTTCGCATGCCACGGCACGTGTCTCTTATTCGCTGACTGCCGATAGCGGACCTGCAAGCGTTTCCAACGCTACGCCGATTTTCACGCCTTCTACTGTTTGGCGTCCGAATGCTTCCGACCAGGAGCTTGCGCTTATCCTCAGCTCGCTCGGAAACTCCGATTTGACTTATGAGAAGAAGCACGAGTTCAACTTCGGTATCGACCTCGGTTTCCTCAACAACCGCATCAACGCTTCAGCCGATATCTATTTCCGTAACAACTACGACCTTATCGGTATCGCATACAATGAAGGTGTCGGCGGTGAGTCGCGTAAATTCGGTAACGTCGCTTCTATGAAGTCGCACGGCGCCGAGGTTACAATCTCCACGACGAACATTGAAAATAAGGATTTCAGCTGGACTACCGACCTTACTTTCTCGAAAGTCAAGAACGAGATTACGGAGCTTGAAAACTATTCACAGGCAATCGAACTTGTAAACGGCGCCGGTTATGCCAAGGAAGGCTATCCTGTACGTGCGTTGTTCTCTTACCAGTTCGTAGGATTGAACGAAGAAGGTATTCCGCAAGTAATCAACGAGAAAGGCGAAGTTACCACAACTGACATCAACTTCCAGGATTTCGAAAATGAATACCTTGTATATGAAGGTCCTACCGACCCGACTATCACCGGTGGTTTCGGTAACACTTTGCGTTGGAAGAATTTCCGCCTGAACGTGTTCCTTACTTATTCATTCGGCAACAAGGTGCGTCTTGATCCGGTATTCTCCAACTCATACGATGATATGACCGCGCTTCCGCGTGAGTTCAAGAATCGTTGGACATTGCCGGGCGACGAGGCTTATACCACTATCCCGGTTATCGCCAGCAAGCGTCAGGACGAGCAAGACCAATACTTGGAGCGTGCTTACAGCGCTTACAACTATTCAACCGAGCGTGTGGCTGACGGCGGTTTCATCCGTTTGAAGGAAGTTTCATTGACTTACGACCTTCCGAAGTCATTCCTCGAGAAGATTCGTTTTTCTTCGGCTTCCTTGAAGTTGCAGGCTACCAACCTCTGTCTGCTCTATGCCGACAAGAAACTCAACGGACAGGATCCTGAGTTCTTCAACGCTGGTGGTGTGGCAGTGCCTAACCCGAAGCAATTTACGCTTACTTTGAGATTCAGCTTATAAACTTAGATAAAACGTAAAAGAGATATGAAATTAAGAAATTCAATATATTTAGCAGCCGCCGGCATCAGTATGTTAGGGCTGTCGTCGTGCAACGATTTTCTTGACACGTTGCCCGACAACCGTGCGGAGCTTTCGCAGCCGGATTTGCTTCTTGCCGCTCTTACCGACGGCTATCCAGATGCGAATTATACGGTGATGGGCGAGATGAGTTCTGACAATATCGTTGACAACCACGCGAAGGACGCTAACGGTATCAGCTACGACAACCTTGCGGCTTTCGACCCTATCGACGACCAGATTTTCGCATGGGAGGATGCCGATATGAGCAGCATCCAGGATACTCCCACTTCGTTGTGGTCGGGTTATTATCATGGCGTTGCCGTTGCCAACCACGTGCTTCAGGCCATCGAGGAATTCCGTGCCGAAGGCAAGTTTGCTGAAGGCAAGGATGCCGAAAAGATGGATGCCGCTTACGGCGAGGCTTTAGTCTTGCGGGCTTATTGCCATTTCAACCTTGTCAATCTTTTCGCTATGCAATATGGTGAGACAAGCTCGGTTGCTATGGGTATTCCTTATGTTACAGAACCGGAAGACGAGGTTAGCCCTCATTATGAGCGTGAATCGGTACAGGCTGTATATGACAAGATTCAGGCTGACCTTGAAGAAGGATTGAAATATATCACCGACGAGTATTATTCACAGCCGAAGTATCATTTCAATATGGACGCTGCTAACGCTTTTGCGGCACGTTTCTTCCTTTACAAGCGCGACTACCAGAAAGTGCTGGAGTATGCAAACGCTGTGCTCGGCTCTAACCCGGCAAGTATGATGCGCACTTATTGGTCTAAGGCTTTTACAAGTCTCGATGCCGATTGTGCCGATTATTTTTCGTCGGGCTCAGTCAACAACTTCCTGTTGATACCGACAACTTCACAGCTGATGCTTCATATGTATATCAGCGGTTCAGGCACGCGCTACGCGCTTAACCGCGATGCGGCTACAGGCACTATTTTCGGAAACGGTCCGGCATGGCGTGATTTCAACTTCATGCCTTGTTATGCAAGCCTTTATGTTAATGGAAATCAGGAATATGGTTTGTGGCCTTCGTATATGAATCCATTTTTCCAATATACCGACAAGGTTGCCGGTATCGGCTTCTACAAGGCTATGCGCGCGGAGTTCACTGCCGAGGAGCTTTTGCTTATGCGGGCGGAGGCTAAGATTTTCCTGAATGACATACCGGGTGCCGTTGCCGATCTTTCGATATGGGTCGAGTCCCGCAACAACAATCTTAGCGGATATCAGATGGATCCACTTACAGATGATGCGATTACTTCTTATTACAAAGAGGAAAGCATCACAGGAAGAGATAACGATGCCATACCTTACAATATTCCAGCCTTGCATATCGACGAGATTTGCGATGCCGTGAACGGAGTAAAAGTGACAGAGGAGATGAAGCCGTATTTGTGGTGTGTGCTTCATTTCCGCCGTATCGAGACTGTCTGCACCGGTTTGCGCTGGTTCGACATCAAGCGCTATGGAATCGAGGTTACCCATGTCACCGGCCATCGTGATGCCGCCAATACTACCGACGTGCTTGTATGGAATGACCCGCGCCGTGCTTTCCAGGTGCCTATCGAGGCTATTTCTGCCGGCTTGCAGCCTACTGACCGCGAGACTATTATTGAAGTGTCGTCGAGCAAGCACCCTGCTAATGTGACGCTTTATAAAAGCCCTTTTGAAAACAATAAATAATGTAATAATTGAGGAATTATGAAAATCAAGAATTATATATTCAGGACGGCGGTGGCTTGCTGCATGGGGCTTGCCTTTGCGGCTTGCGGCGATGACGACCTCGACCCTAACAGCATTTTCCCTACGGATGTGGTGGAGATTGACCCGCAGTCATCGACTTATCAGCTCGATGTATATCTCGACGAGGCATTCCGTCAGACCTATAACATACAGTTCCGCTACAAGCTGCAGGACGTGGGCACGGATATGAACTACAACCTTGTGCCGGCGACATACGAGAACTCTGTGGATCTTGCGGTGCTGACAAAGTATCTTTGGTTCGACGTCTATGACAAGGTTGTGCCCGACAAGAACTTTATGAAGACCAATTCCCCGCGGATCATCCATCTTATCGGCTCTCCGGCTGTGAATCCTGCCAATCATACCATCGTTCTTGGTCTTGCGGAGGGCGGTTTGAAAGTTTCGTTGTTCTATGTCAACGAGATGGATGTTTCGAGTATCGACAATCTGAATGAATACTACTTCATCACTATGCATCACGAGTTCGCGCATATCCTTCACCAGACAAAGACTTATCCGAAGAATTTCGATTCGTTGTCGGTAGGGCACTATGACGCTTTGGGATGGCAGGACCGTGACGAGCGCGTTACAGCTTCGCTCGGCTTTGTCTCGAATTATGCAAGTAGCCAGCCTCGTGAGGACTTTGCGGAAACTATCGCGCGCTATATCACGATGCGTGATGCCGAATGGAACGCTTTGCTTGAAAATGCAGCTAAGGGCTGGGAACTTGTTGGTGAGAGCTATGTCGAGACAGAGGACGCTGATGGCGTTGATGGCGTGGCTTTGATCAACCAGAAGGTGGAGATTGCACGCAACTGGTTCCGTGATGCCTGGGGTGCCGATCTCGACGCTTTGCGCGAAGAGGTGCAGCATGTGCAGAACACCTACAGCCTGTCTGTGCTTGAGGAATTGAGAAAGCAGGTTTACGACATCCCGGTGCCGGGACAGTCGGATAATGGAGAAACAAGTGTTGAACAATAATTAGCTTGTAAGGAATTATGAAAAAAATATTTGGAATATTGTTATGTGCTTCAGTGCTGCTGCCTTTGAGCTCTTGCTTCAAGCAGGAGGACGATATATGGGAACAGTCGTCGGCACAGCGTACGGAGGCAAAGGTCAACGAATATTATGAATTGCTTACCTCTGCCGAGAACGGTTGGGTGATGGAATATTTTGCAAACGAGAGCGAAAAGGGTTATCCTATCATTGTCAAGTTCGATGCCCATAAGAATGTACTTATGGCTGCCAACAATGCCGTTTCGTCTGGCGGTGCATATAAGGAGCAGAACGGCAATTATGAGATAATCTCTGACCAGGGACCGGTATTGACTTTTAATGTCAATAACTCATTGCTTCATACTTTTGCCGACCCGTCGTCTGACGGTATCGGTCATAATGGGGATTATGAGTTCGTGATTTATGAGGGCGATTCCGAGCATTTCAAGATGAAAGGCAAGAAGCATGGCCTGGAAGTGTATCTCTACAAGATGCCGGCAGACCAGGACTGGAAGACTTATTACGATAAGATTACGGAGCATATGGATGCTATGTTCAGTACACAAGTTCCTGAATTGACAATGACAGCTGGGGGATTGAACTACACGATAAGTGTTTCTGACGGTGTGATGGTGTTCTTGCCTGAGGGCGGCGACCCGGCTACCGATGCTGTAAGCGACCCGTTTGTAGTGCGTCTTGATGGTACGGTACATTTCTGTACTCCGTTTGAAGGACGCAATTTCGACCTTGCATTGCAGAACTTCAAGTTGTCGGAAGACGGCTCAAAGCTTGAATGCATCGACGAGGGTCAGACAGGTGTTATTAGTGGTCCGTCTCTAATTGACCAGCTGTTAAATGCTTCATTGACGTGGGATATCGATGCTTCATTGGATGGTACAGGTGCTTATGCCAATATGTCTGGCGAACTTGCTGCTGCCTACGATGCTGTGGTTAAAGGAGCGGAAGCTCTTGGCATGACTGTGGACTGGGGTGTTGTCTTTGATGCTTTGACCTCGTCTTTTGCCTTGCAGGTGAATATACATAGTAGGTCTTCCTCCAATCCTATGATTGCATTGTTCTATATGGAATTAAATCCTTCTGATGGTGGTATCTCTATTGTGGCGGATGGCTCTGGAGATGATAACTCGATACCTTATTCAAATGCTATTCCTGCTTTGAAAGATTTTGTTCAGGCTGTGAATGGTACATATACTGTTGATGTGTTCAACTGTGTGCCGTTTATGCCGGAAACATTGAAGTTAGTCAGCAAAGACAATGCGGAAGATTATTTTGTGTTAACTAAGCCTGCGGGTGAATGACCGATTTTATGATTGTCTGGATAGTATATTAAGCTATACATCCAGACAATTTATTAAACGAATTTGCGTTGAATTGAATTTTTATTTTTAAATTTACAGCGAACTATAACTAAAATGCTTTAATTATGAAAAAATCATTACTTTTTGTGGCTATGTCTGTTGCGGTTGCAGCAGGGGCGACAGCAGAAGTGAAGACAAGTGCGTCTGTTGGTTTTGACGCTTCTTTGGTTTCAAAGCAGATGCCTGTTTCTGATTTGAAACTCCAAAGCTTGTTGAATCGAGAGGTAAAACCTCTTAAGATGGAAAAGGCAGAATTGTCCAAACCGTCTAAAGTGAACGAAAATTTGTCAGTAGCATATGATGCTCCTGCTGGTGCATATTATATTTCTCCGTCTATCGAATTCGGCGCATATTCCGGTGCATGGTTGCTTGTCGCTCCATATATGGAATATACATGGATGAATATGTCGACTGCTTCCGGGGATTCTTCATGGGAATATGGGATTGGAGATGCTACTTCAAACTATGAAGCAGCTACTTATTATTCAAATGACAGAGATCTTACGTTTGCGTATGATGATATGGTTTATTCCAATACGCCAACTTTAAAAATAGGTGAAAAAAGTTGGAATTTGGCTGTTAAGGGACAGACGCAAACAGGGGAATATGTGCTTGGTGGCACTGTTGTATCGTCAGGTCTCCCACAAATTAATTCAGATTTCATGGGTATAACAGCAATGCCGTTTACTTTGTACACTGCTATTACTGGTGCTGGTGCGGATGGAAATGGCTATTGGTTTGGTGACGCAGGTCGTGAAGAGGGTATTACGGGAATAGGTCTTGCTTTTTCTGCACCTGTTACACCTTACTATCTTGAGACTGCTTATACATTTGCTACTAATGTCAGTTTAAAGAACAGCGCGCGTCTTACAATGACATTATACGATTTCACAAATGGAGAGAAAGGTGAAGTTTTAGCTACTGGATATGCTAATGCAAATGATGTGACTGCTCTTGGTTCAGATGGTGAAGGTGGTACAGTCAGCTCTATAGAATTCAAGTTTTATCAAGAAGATGCATTGGGTGGTCTGTCTCAAATAGCTTTATCAATAGACAAGGCTGTATATGCTGAAATTTCTGGTTATGGAACTACGGATGCCAGCGTTGAGTCATTCTTCTTGTTTGCTGATGTGGATAGAGACCAAACAGAATATTCTAATTATTATCTCAAGAACTGTGGTTACATATCGGCTGGAGAAGACATGTTTATCCCGGTAAGTGAATACTTTACTACGCCGTTCTATTCTGCTCCTTTGATTTGCTTCAATGCAATTTTGGGTTCGTTTGTGATGGACGAGGATGTGTTGACCTTTGATGTTGCAGGTGAGGCTAAAGAAGTTGCGTTCAAGAGTAATTTCATTGTTTCGACTCTTATAACTTATACGGAACTTCCGGATTGGATTTCTGTAGGTTATAATGACGAGGCTGATCAATATTTTGTTGTTGAAGTAGATGCTTTGCCTTCTGGTGTTAGCGGCCGTTCGTTCGATTTGGAACTTGGAACTCAGTATGGTGGTTATGACAAGATTAGAATCCAGCAAGGTGTTGCTGGTGTTGCTGGTGTTGAGGTGAGCGCTAACAAGGTTAATGTGGTTAACGGCAACTTCGAGGTTGAGGCTGCTTCGGCTACTTCGGTTGACGTTTACAACGTGGCTGGCCAGAAGGTTGCTTCTGCAGCTATCGAGGGCACTACTGTCGTTCCGGCTCAGGATTTGGCTAAGGGCTTGTATATCCTGAAGTTCAACGACAACACTGCCGTTAAGGTGATGAAATAAGTAAATCTACATACACACGTAGCACCGTCCGGCTCAGGCCGGACACAGGGGAAGCGCGGCGCGAGCCGCGCTTCTTTTTTGCCCCCGTCTGCAGCGTCGCGGTGCGCAGCCCCTATGGGGCTGAGTGGGGTGTCTCGCTTATCCCACGGCTGAAGCCGCGGGTTATCTGTACGCAGCCCCTTCAGGGCTGTCACTGCTGCTGTGTGTTTTTGTGTTGCCGTGCCGCCGTGGTGGTGATGTGGTGTGCTGCAGAGGTGGTGCTGTGGTATGTTTGAGGATGGGAAGTCAGCCGCATGGCGGCTGCGTACAGTTAACCTGCGGCTTCAGCCGTAGGACAGGATACGGTGGGTGAATCGGCATTATGGATGCCGCGCATAACGTCGATGCGCAGTCATACAGGGCGGTGCGACTGTTTTAGGGGACAATATGCGTTTGGTGTATATGGGAATAAAGTGTAACTTTGTGAAAAATTATATGTGATGAAGAAATCGATATTGTCAATAGCCATATCTGCCGTCCTGCTTACTGCCTGCAGCGGCGGGAACGAGTTTAAGGTTGCCGGTACGGTTGAGAATGCCGACGGCGAGACTTTGTTGCTTGAGCGTGCATTGAGTGGCAGATGGATTGTGATAGACTCAATCAAGACTGACGGCGGCGGTAATTTCTCATTCTCGGGGGAAGCGCCGGCATATCCTGAAATTTTCAGGCTTGACCGTAAAGGCAAGTTCATCTATTTCCCGATCGACAGTATTGATGAAGTCACAATAAAGACAGATACTGCGGTGTTCGACTCAGGATATGAGCTGTCGGGGTCGGAAAATGCGGTGTGGATGATGCGGGTTGACAGCATTTCCCGTCGCCTGGCAAGCTTGCCTTACGGCGACCCGGCTTATGACAGCGCGAAGGTGGAATTCGCGGAGATGATATTGAAAGACCCTTCGAGCATCGTGGCCTATTACACGGTGAACAAGATAATAGGCGACCGTCCGCTTTATTCGCTCAACGACCGTGAGGACGTGCGCATCCTTGGCGCAGTTGCCAATGCATATGACACGCATAAGCCATCTGACCCGCGGACTGAATTGCTGAAAAATGTGTTTTTTGCCGGCAGACGCAACACTTTCGTACCGACAGGAAAAGCCGATACGGTATATGTGAATGAATCTCAGATAATCGATATAAGCCTGATTGACCGGAACGGGAAAATGCGCCATTTGAGCGAGGAGGCAGCAAAGGGTAATGTGGTCGTGCTGAATTTCACTACGTATCTTGCCGACGAGTCGCCGGCTTTGAACGCGCATTTTGCCGAGCTTTACAAGAAATATGCGTCGTCCGGATTCCAGATTTTCCAAATCTGCTATGACGCTAATGAGTTCAATTGGAAATCAGCGGCGCAAAATCTGCCGTGGATAACGGTGTATGACCCTGCCGGCGCGCAGTCGGAGAATCTGTTGCGCTACAATGTGGGCGCACTTCCCGCAATATTCATAATCAACCGTAATGGTGAGCTTTCGGAACGGGTCATCAACATTGACGATATTGATGCGGCAGTCGCACGGTATATCTGATTGTCAGCATTTAGATGGCATAAAAAAGCGTGGTTGCCGGAAGGCAGCCACGCTTTCTGTTATTTGTGTATTGATTAGAATTCGCAATTGTTTGGCGTGCGCGGGAATGGTATCACGTCGCGGATATTGGTCATTCCTGTGACGAACAGCAACAGACGCTCGAACCCAAGGCCGAATCCTGAATGTGGCACAGTACCGAAACGGCGCGTGTCGAGATACCACCACATGTCTTTCATCGGGATGCCAAGCTCGTCGATGCGAGCGAGCAGCTTGTCGTAGCTTTCTTCGCGTTCGGAGCCTCCGATTATCTCGCCGATTTTCGGGAAGAGCACGTCCATGGCGCGTACTGTCTTTCCGTCGTCGTTCTGTTTCATATAGAAAGCCTTGATTTCTTTCGGATAGTCGGTGAGTATCACCGGGCGCTTGAAATGCTCTTCCACGAGGAATCGCTCGTGCTCGCTCTGGAGATCGGCTCCCCAATATACCGGGAATTCGAATTTATGACCGGATTCTTCCAGTATTTTTACTCCTTCGGTGTATGTCAACCGCACGAATTCGTGGCTGACAACCGATTTAAGGCGGTCAACGAGCTCTTCGTCGTACATTTTTGCGAGGAATTCGATATCATCGGCTGCGTTCTCGAGAGCGTAGTTGATGCAATATTTGATGAAGTCCTCGGCGAGCTGCATGTTGTCGTTGATGTCGTTGAAAGCCACTTCAGGCTCTATCATCCAGAATTCTGCAAGATGCCGCGGTGTGTTGGAATTCTCGGCGCGGAAAGTAGGTCCGAAAGTGTAGATTGCACCAAGAGCTGTGGCTCCCAGCTCTCCTTCAAGCTGTCCGGAGACAGTAAGGCTTGCCGGTTTTCCGAAGAAATCCTGTGAATAGTCAACTTTTCCGTCTTCGCCTTTAGGCACGTTGTTGAGGTCGAGAGTGGTTACTTGGAACATTGCTCCGGCGCCTTCGCAGTCGCTCGACGTGATTAGCGGAGTGTTGAGATAGAAGAATCCGTGGTCGTTGAAGAATTTATGTATTGCAAATGCCAGGGTGTGGCGTATGCGCAGCACCGCTCCGAATGTGTTGGTGCGTGGACGGAGATGCGCTTTCTCGCGGAGGAATTCCAATGTGTGCCCTTTCTTTTGCAAAGGGTAGTCGTTGACATCGGCAGTGCCGTAGATTTCAAGTGTCTCAGCCTGTATCTCTGCCGTCTGTCCTTTTCCCTGCGATTCCACAAGCTTGCCTTCAACGTGGAGGCTTGCTCCAGTGGTGATGGGTTTCAGCTGGTCTTCGGTGAATTTTTCCATATCGAACACTATTTGTATGTTCTTTATGGTAGAACCGTCATTGAGAGCGACGAACTGCACGTGTTTGTTGCCCCTGCGAGTCCTTACCCAACCTTTGACGCATACGTCTTTCCCGATTAATTCAGGATTCCATATCTCGGATATTTTTGTACGTTCCATTTCTGTTTATGTTCTGTTTTAATGAGCAACCTCCTTCACCTCCATATTGTGATGGTGGAAAGGAAGGAGGTCAGCGTATTTTTAATATTATTGGTTTTTATTCAAAAGCACCTTGTTTTAGGTAGTTTACTTCTTCCTGTGTCAGATAGCGCCATTTTCCGCGTGCAAGATTTTTCTTTGTCAGTCCGGCAAAATAGACACGGTCGAGCTTTGTGACACGGTAGCCGAGCGATTCAAACATACGGCGCACGATCCTGTTTCTGCCGGAATGGATTTCAATTCCAGCCTGATTCTTGTCGCGGTCGTTGACATAGCTTATGGCATCGGCATGTATCGGACCGTCCTCAAGCTCTATGCCGTCGGCGAGACGCTGCATGTCGTCTTCCGAAATGTCCTTGTCGGTCCATACTTGATATATTTTCTTCTTGACAAACTTAGGATGAGTCAGCTTGGATGCCAAATCGCCGTCGTTTGTAAGAAGCAGCACGCCGGTTGTGTTGCGGTCAAGTCGTCCCACCGGATAGATGCGTTCTTTGCAGGCATTCTTCACCAAATCCATAACAGTCAGCCTTCCGTCCGGGTCCTCGCTTGTCGTCACGCAGTCTTTCGGCTTGTTGAGCAGGATGTAGCACTTGTTTTCAAGAGTCACTACCTTGCCGTTGTATTCGACTATGTCGTCGCGTTTGATTTTCGTTCCGAGTTCCGTTATAGTCACACCATTGACCTTCACCTGTCCCTTCTGTATCAATTCGTCGGCTTCGCGGCGAGAGCATATGCCGGCATTCGCCATGAACTTGTTAAGACGAATTTCTTCATTCGGGTCGATTTCCGGCATATCATAGATGATTTGCTGTGGACGAGGGGTGAAGCGTTTGCCCTGTTGCGGACGATTGTTATTGTTGCGGCGGTTGTATCCGTTTTGTTGGCGGTTGTTGTAACCTCCCTGTTGCGGACGGTTGCTGCCGTATCCGCCTTGCTGGTTATAGTTGTTGTAACCACCTTGCTGGCGGTTGTTGCCATAATTGTTGTAACCGCCTTGTTGCGGACGGTTGCTGCCGTATCCGCCTTGCTGGTTATAGTTGTTGTAACCACCTTGTTGCGGACGGTTGCCATATCCGTGTTGGCGGTTGTTTCCATAATTGTTGTAACCACCTTGCTGACGGTTGTTGCCATATCCGCCGCCTTGCTGGTTGTAATTGTTATAGTTCCCTTGCTGGCGGTTGTAGCGGTTGTTGTTGCCACGATAGTTGTTGTTCCCGTAATTTCCGCCACGGTTTCCATAATTGTTCTGATTGTAGCTTCTGTAGTCATTTCTTTCGCCATGCTGTCCGTCTGCATTGCTTTGCGGCTGCCCGGCGCTGTAAGTAGAATTGGGATTGTAGGTTACTTTCTCAAAATGACCGTTTTCAGTGTTCTGACTATCTCCAATACGCGGTCTTTTTGGTTTCTTGTTGATATCCATCTTGATAATTGGGTTTAAATTTAACAAGCCTCTCGGCGTTAATATCTATGTAACTAAACTGATTCCTAAAGATTTATAGCTTAAAACAGGTATGATTTTATTTCCGTGTGCAAATATAAGGCATTATTTGCACTATTGAAATAGGGTAAGCGCAAAAGCCTGTATTTTAACAATATTTTGTGTTGACAAGATATGAAAAAAAGAATCGCCAGTCTTTTTGATTGGCGATTCTCCTGGTGATCCGCTTGGGGCTCGAACCCAAGACCCCAACATTAAAAGTGTTGTGCTCTACCAGCTGAGCTAGCGAATCATCATTGAGCAGTCAGTTTTCCTGATTGCGAGTGCAAAGTTAAGCCTAATTTGTGAAATGTGCAAATTATTATGCGTTTTTTTGTCGGATGATTATTGTCTTACTGGTGTAAACGGTTGTGTGTTAGTCTGATGTGCCGATAATGTGATGTTGAAAATATGTGTTGACGACGTTCCGGTTTCTGCGATGTTAATAATTGAGCTTTTTGTATTGCTATCAACTTTCATTATCTTTGCAAAAATTATGATTTCTCATATTTCTTTGAGTTTCTGTCAAGCGATATGAGGTGAGTGTAAATTGTAACGGTTTCACATTTGTGGAAGAATACATAGATAATAGTATAAAGGCGATAGCTCCTATGAAATTTTCTCCATATTTCAAGACGGTCTTATGGGGAGGAGAAAAGATAGCATCATATAAGGGAATGGCTACCGATTTGCATAATATCGGAGAAAGCTGGGAACTGTCATGCCTTGACGGGAAAGAGACTGTTGCCGTAGGCGGCATATTTGAAGGATTGACATTGAAGCAGGTGATAGGGGTCCTTAAGGAGCGGCTTGTAGGGCGGCATATCTATGAGAAGTTCGGGTGTGATTTCCCTTTGCTTGTTAAAATAATAGATGCTAAGGAGAATCTTTCGCTGCAGGTGCATCCTGACGACCGTGTGGCGCAGATGTTTCATAACGGTTCGGGTAAAACCGAAATGTGGTATGTTATAAAGGCTGACGATGATGCCAAGATTTATTCAGGATTAAAGGAGGAAATCACTCCGGAGGAATATGAAAGACGAGTTGCCGACAATACCATAATGGATGTTGTGGCATGCCATTATTCGCATGACGGCGATTTGTTTTTCCTTCCGCCAGGAAGAATTCATTCGATAGGTGCCGGCAATTTGCTTGTCGAGGTGCAACAGGCATCCGACATCACTTACCGGGTATATGATTTCGGACGTCTTGACAGCAATGGTAAGCCGCGTGATTTGCATACAGAGCGGGCAAAAATGGCAATCAACTATTCTGTAGAAGATGATTACCTTGTGGATTATGACAGAGATAGCCATGGGGAAGTCAAGCTGGTTGATTGCGAGTATTTCACTGTTGACCGTATTATCACTGACGGGACTTTCCATAGGGAATGTAAGGAGGATTCTTTTTTGGTGGTTATGTGCCTTGTTGGGGAAGCTGTGCTGAAATGCGATAATGCGACTTCCATAGAGCTGAGTCAGGGTGAAACAGTCCTTGTCCCGGCGGAGATTACGGGGCTTGACATAATAGGTAAGGCAACATTGCTGACAGTGACTGCTTGACTTTGCAGTCCTTGGTTTTTTGTAGTTAATCGGTTACATAATTATAAATGAATTTGTTTAGAACGCGCCTGTCGAAACGCGCTGTGGTTTTTTTGTTCCCGTTGTATATGTGTGCGACGGTGGAATGCGGTGAATTTGAATGTGAATGGGGAGTTGCATTGCACACTGAGGGACAGTGGAATATGACCGGCGGAGCAACAGGATGGGCTAATCTGCTGGAAGTCGGCGCCAATATGGAACTATGGGATGACGGTGGTTTTGAGATTGCAGCACTGTCTTCATATTGTGCCGGTACTCCGGTTGCTGATGATGTGCAGGGATATTCTAATCTTGATGCCGGAGAAGATAAGGCTTTCCGTTTGGTAAAGGCTGGTTTGGGGCATACGTTTGATGACAGATTGTATGTTTTTGCCGGTCTCCGTTCGATGGATGAAGATTATTTCAACACTCCTGTCACGTCGTTTTTTACAGGTTCGTCGTATGGAAATTTCCCGGTGCTTTCTATGGAATATGCTTTGCCTACTTTCCCGATGTCGGCGTTGGCATTGCATTTTGAATACAGTCCGAATGAGAAATGGAAGCTTAAGGAGAGCTTGTATAACGGTGTCTCATCTGATGCTTTCAATCGTCAATTCCGTTTTTGTCCTGTATCGGATGGCGTGCTTAATATTGGTTCGGTTTCATACCTCCCGGATGACGAAGATGAGTCCTTCTCATTGTACGAGTTAGGGTATATGCTTGATTCCGGAGGAAACAGAGGCGGGGTGCGTTCAAGCTATTGGGCGAATGTAGAGCAATATGTTGCAACTATTGGTGAAGCACAGTTGAGTGTGATGGCGCAAGGGGGATGGCATCCTGGCAGTGAGGTGGAATGTCGTGGATATGTTTCCGGTGCGGTTCTTGCCACAGGCGTTTCGAAAATGGACCTGTCGGTGGGATTGTCAGCCAATCGTATATTCTGTCCGCTTGGAATTGACGAGACAGATGTCGAGCTGTCGGTGATATGTCCGGTGTGGAAATATCTGTCGTTGCAGCCTGCTGTTCATTGCATTGTGGCGGATGGTAGTTGTGATGTGGTCGGGTTGCTGAGAGTTACGTTCGAGATTTGTAATTAGTGTTGTTGCATTTTGGGGAAGTTGTCGCTTTCCCATATCTTGAAAGAGTTTCCGTTGTCGGAAGTAATCAGCATTGCCGATATTTCAGGATGTTTGTCAAGCAGTTTCTTTGATTTTTCAAGTCCGAGAACCATAAAAGTGGTTGCATAGGCATCGGCTGTCATACAGTCAGGGGCAATTACCGTTGCGCTCAGCACGTCGGATTGTTCAGGCATCCCGGTGTGTGGGTTTATCGTATGTGCCACTTTGTTGCCTGCGCTGTCGGTATGATAGTTGCGGTAATTGCCGGAAGTCGCTATTCCGCAATCCGTGATTTCGATTATTCCTGCAGAATGGTGTATGACCGTGTCGTTGGCATTTATAGGTTTGTCGATGGAAATACGCCATTTTTGTCCTTTCGGATTATGTCCTTTTGCCGTAATTTCGCCTCCGATTTCCACGATATAGTCGGTAACACCGTTGCGCTCAAGCATCTTTCCCACCTCATCGCATCCCATTCCCTTCGCAATTGCACTGAAATTAAATGTGATACGGTCGTCGGATTTTATAAGTACATTCCCTTTCTTGTCGGTTTTGTTGATGCCGACGAATGCCAATATCGAATCGATGGCTTGCTGGCTCGGTTTGTCCGTTTTCTTATATCCGAATCCCCAAAGATTGACAAGGGGAGATACCGTGGGGTCGAATGCTCCTCCGCTTTCGCGGTTAATTTCGACAGATTTGTCATAGAGCCGTGACAAATATACGTCGAGGGTGTCGGAACGATTCTCGTTGATGGCTGTGATGCGTGATTTTTTGTTGAAAGGCGACACGCTTAATTCGACTTTCCTCAATACTGATATTGTTGAATCGGAAAGATTCGTATGGTGACAGTATTTTATATTGTATTCTGTGTTCCATGTTATTCCGGAGTTGTTTATCCACCTTTCCCTTTCGGGTTTTATCGTAAAGACTGCGATTATTCCTATGACGCCTATTATTGCGAGTATTATGGCTCTTGTCTGTTTAGAGTTGTTCATATTGATATGATATCTGCTATTTTGGTGCAAAATTATAATTTTCTATGGTTAAAAGTTTGCAAAAAGAAAATTTATACATATTTTTACGTTGTAAAAAGCTCCATTAATATATGTTATTTGGTTAACCCATTAATATTCAGATTTATGAAAACGTCTTATTTGTTTTTTGCAAACGGTTTTGAGGAAATAGAGGCCCTCGGAACTGTTGACGTGCTCAGGCGCGGCGGATTGGATGTGAAGACAGTTTCCATTTCCGATTCGAATGAAGTTGTTGGTGCTCATTCAGTGAAAGTTATAGCTGATGCATTGATCAGCGAAATAGATACATCGGATGCGGAATGGTTGATACTGCCTGGCGGTATGCCTGGTGCGACCAATCTGTATGAGTGTGAGACTTTGCGTGAGATGTTGCTTGCTCATAACGCAAAGGGAGGAAAGATAGGCGCTATTTGCGCATCACCGGCTGTGGTGCTTGGTCAAATGGGATTGCTTGAAGGCAAGGAAGCCACTTGCTATCCGGGATTTGAGGAGTTGTGCAAAGGGGCAAAAATGATTGATGCACGTGGAGTGGTTGACGGTAATATTGTCACAGCCAACGGTCCGTCATCAACTTTGAATCTTGCATACGAAATTCTGAAGATAGAACTCGGAAAAATGCGTGCCGACAAGGTTATGAACGATATGCTGCTTTATCCGCAGCAGAAAATCAATGAATACTATTGATTTTATCCGCAGGTTATAAGATCTAAGTAAAGGGTTACAGGTGGATTTTAGCTTGTAACCCTTTTTTTACTTTCTGATTTTAGAACTATCGGCTAATACTCGGTCTTGTCGGGTTTCGCTTGCCACGCGCGGAACGCTTCTATTGCGTCTGTCCCGGGAATGTGGATGCACGGTATTGTGCGCTCGGATTGTGGCTTGTCCAACTCATCGTAGATGAATTTGTCGCTGAAGTCGATGGCGTCGGCGTCTTCTTTTGTGTTTCCATAATATATGCGCGCCACTCCTGCCCAATAGAGTGCGCTGAGGCACATCGGGCACGGCTCGCACGAACTGTAGATGTAGCAGCCGTCGAGCTTGAACGTGCCTAAACTGCTGCAAGCCTTGCGGATGGCGTTGACTTCGGCATGTGCCGTAGGGTCGTTGTCGATGGTTACGGAATTGCTGGCTTCCGCCACTATCTTTCCGTCCTTCACTATTACAGCCCCGAACGGCCCGCCGCCTTCGCCGACGCTGCGCAGTGCAATGTCGGAAGCCGTTTTCAGGAATTGTAGGTCTTTTTCGGTTATCTCGATGCTCTTTTTCATCTGGTTAATTATTAGTGTATTGCAAATGTAATGAAAGCCGAGCGCAGAAGCAAATGAAAACGGAGTTTTCAAACTTGATTATGCCGAGGCGCATCCTATATTATTGAAATATAATGAAGGCCTGTATGCTATTTAATGAATCAAATTCAGGCGAACGGCAATTTCAACGGCTGCCGCCGTATTGCTGACTTGTAATGCAGCAAGAATGTTTTGCCGGTGGCGATAGACCGTATTTACTGATATATTCAGGATGTCTGCAATTTGTTTGCTGCTTTGCCCTTTTGCCAATAACGATATCACTTCTTTCTCCCGTTCTGAAAGAATTTGTTTGTCAAGCTGCTTGTATGTGTCGGATAATACGGTCTCACCGGTTTTATTATTGATTATCTCACGAATTATTTGTTTATTGTTTTCAACAAAAGGAGTATAGAGGCACAATGCCAGCCAAATGCTTCCGTTCGGGAAGCTTTCCAAATAATAAGATTGGTGGAGAATAGGAATGTATTTTTGGTTTGTAGTTCTGAAATGAAGAGAATTGAGCATACAGTAATAAGGGCGTTCACAAACAGGTAATGTCTTTTGCAGTTGGAAGAAACGCAGCTCTAATATATGCCGTTCTATTAATTCCTCATACGGTACGTGTTTGAAAATGGCTTCCTCAAAAGCTGAAAATTCTTTTATTGAATTACTCTCTAATCCTATTTTCTTTCCTAAAGCACCGGAATAAATGTAACTGATGTCTTTTTGATAGTCGGACAGCACTGCAATGCCATTTCCTGTTTCTGCGAAGGATTGTGCCAATGACTTCCTTTGTGCCAATATCTCGGAATTGCCATTCTCTGATTCGCGAAAATCTTGTTCTGTAAAAAGTTCCTTTAATTTTTGCTCTTGGTCATCCATAATGAAAATGGCTAATTTTAACTATTGTGCATCCTGTTCGGTCGCTTTAATTTTGCATTGTAAAAGATTGTCCTAATCCGCTATAAGATAGGTGCAAAGATAATGTAAAGCATTTGTAAATGGATGAAAATTAATTATAAAATAAGGAATATATGAAGAAAACGATTGTATTATTGGTTTTTGCCGGTATGTTTGCGATGCAAGGTTGTAAACAAAAATCTGCCGTGCAAATGGATGGTAGTGATGCTGGTGTCGTGAATGTTTCAAGGTGTGATGTCCGCTTTAATGGAGTATCTTTTACCGGTGCTCTTAATGGTGCGGATACTTGTGTGGCTGTGAAAGGTGACAGCATTCTCGAATTTAGTTGTGCGGAAAAACGTGACTTTTTTCGGGATCCTAATGGGTCGGTAAGCGACAATGCTCCTATATTGCTTTCCGCAATAGACAATACAAAACCGTTTACGTTTACAGTAAAAGTCACTCCCGGATTTACTGAGGAAGGAACTTATAATGCCGCCGACATTTTTATATATGCCAATGACACTTTGTGGCATAAACTTGCTTTTGAACAGGATGAGCGCGGAAATCACCGCATAGTTACTGTCAGGACTGTAGGAACTTCCGACGACAATAATCATGAAAAACTCGATTCGGCATCTGTATATTTGCGTTTCTCTTCTGATACACGTACGCTGGCGAGCTATTATTCATTTGACAAGAACGAGTGGTATATGGTCCGGCTTTATAAAAACAATTATCCTGACAGCCTGTGGGTTGGTATTTCAAGCCAATGCCCAAAAACAGGAATTTGTAAAAGTGTTTTCGAGGATATTTCGTTAGAGCAAAAATCGGTGACAGATTTCCGTATGGGAAATTGATTAATATATAGTTGGACAGCATAGACGGAACGCTTCATAAGATTTTTTCTTATGCGGCGTTCCATTTTCTTTTATTTTAGTTGGCATTGGTGTTTAATGGCAAGGTTATTTTTTGCGTTTGCCTTTTTCCTATCATTTATGATGGAATCATTATTTTCTATTGCCCATTTCATTAATGCATCTATGTGTGGGAGCAGGGTATGGGTACGCGGTGTCAGCGCATACTCTACTCTTGGGGGTACCTCGGGATACACGGTGCGAGTGACATAGCCGTCGCTTTCCAATGTACGCAGTGTCACGGTCAGCATTTTTTGCGATATATCGGGTATCTCACGCTGCAATTCCTTGAAGCGCACGGCTGATTTTCCTGCCTTGTTGAGCGTATAGATGACCAAAAGCGACCATTTGTCGCAAAGTCTTGATAAGATGTTGCGTATTGGGCAATTCGGATATGCTGCGTCTTCTATCGTTGTCCTGTCCATAATATTATGTGTGTCAAATTACTCTACAAAAGTATGTAGATTTCTTTTAATCGGCAAGAAACTTTTTTAAAAAAATTATTATTCTAATTGGTTGGCAATCAGTGATGCTTTCATTGGGGTAAGTAGCTTACGTCGGAGAACCCACTTGTTTTGAGTACAATTGCGTATTACTTTTGCAGTGTAAAAGTGATAAAGAAACTTTTAGTTGCTATTGGGTGCGATATTTATGGTCATTAAAATAGAAATATGATGAGAAAAGCATTATTTATTTTGTTGAATATTTTAACAATTACAGTTATGGCACAGACAAAAGGACGTTTCGAGGTGCACGACCTCGGTAATTTTAAGCTGCATGTATATTATACTAATGATGTGATGGCAGATGCAAGTTACATTGTTGAGGGCAAAGACTCGCTTGTGACAATGGAGCATCCTTTGTTCAAGGACAATGTGGCGGAGTTCGACAGCTACATTAATAAACTGGGCAAGCCTGTGGAAAAAATCATTTCTGACTATCACGTGGGCGGTACGGGCAGCCACGACCAGATTATGGCGGAAGGTATGGATACTTTTTCCAAAGGACCTGTCTATGGAGGCATGATGAAACACTTTGAGGAAATGTGGGGCGACTCTATGACAGAGATGCCTACGGGAGTTGTAACGGAAGTGCCTTTCGGCACTACGCAGACTTGGGCAGGGATGACTTTCGAGTTCCGTTGCGGTGCGACATCCGATTTCCCTGCTGCCAGTATCTTGATAGGTGGCAAGGCTTATTATACACATTGGACTCCGGCAAAGGCCCATGTCAGCCACCTGCAAGTTTCATCTCCGGCTGCCATCGACGCGGAAATCGCGGAAGCGGAAAACTCGTTGGCTTCTGGGGCGACGCTGTTTGCCGGCGGTCATGGCGGGGCGGCTACACGCGATGCTGTGGAGTTCAAAATTGCTTATCTGAAGAAGATGAAAGATTTGCTTGAGGAAAACAAAACGGCACAGGCTTTCGTGGATGCGATGAAAGAGGCTTATCCCGGTTTGCCTGGTGAATCCGGTCTGGAAGAGCTTAGCAAGGCGCTTTATAAATAGTTTGTAAACGTTGAGCAGAAAGTGTCGGGAGATCGATATAGTAGGATTTATTCTATAAGTCAAAAGAGAATAGATGATTACTTGTTTGACAGTTAAAAGTCTTATAGACTCTTCGTATGAACAACCCGCGGCAAAGCCGCGGGTTTCCTGTCCGCTGCCTTTATGGATCTGTATTACAATGTGTTTACTGGCTATGCCTTGTCAAGTCTAATGTCAACATAGATAGGAATATCAATCAACGCATTTATTTGGTGGTAGAAAAGTAAATATTGGCGATGGTGCATTGGGAAAAAGCATCTCAAATTAAGGTGAAATTATGATTTTTTAACCAAATCGGGGGGGGTAATACCCCTTTTCTGTATATTTGCAATATTGAAAGACCAATTAAAATTCAAACCAACTAACTATTTATAAATTTTAAAACATACCTTATTTATGAAAGCCAAATTCTTAAATTTGATGGCAGTCGCACTGACAGCAGGCGCAATCACTTCTTGCGGTGGTGCAAGCTCATTCGGAAAACTTGCGATGGACTCACCCGAAGCGGTAGAGAAAGTAAAGGAAATCACTACCAAGAACGTTGACCCCAAGGAGTGGAAACTTATCCAAGTCGAATGGAGCGAAGGCACAAGCGACTCTGAGAAATTAGAAAACAACCTTAATTTGGGCAGCATTTTCGTGAAGCTCGTAAAATCGAACGGGCAGGTGTTCAGCCAAGGATTCTTAGGTCAACTCGGCTGGAAACCCGCCGATATATCTCCTGACCATTGGTACAGTCAAGGGCTTGACTACGAGAAGATAACGCCTATTGACGCAAGTAAGCTCGACCCAGCTGCAATCACAAAGCAATTGGAAGACGCAAAGGCTATGATTCCCGCGGAATATGAATTTAAATCGCTGGCAGAGTACAGGATAAAGGCGGGAGTACCCGAATCAAGCTCCGGCAAAGGTGAATATGTTGCCGACTACCGCACGGAATTCACGTTCAACGTAATTGAAAAAGGCAACGAAACAGTGTCGAATGCCGGGACCACATCAATCGTTTACTATGAAATCGACTTTGAAGTAGCCCCTGATGGCACGCTCACAATGAAACCGCAATAAGGATTTTTCAAACCAGTCATCAACTTGTCCTATATCCGTTTGGAAGCTGGAAAGGTGTGCGTTGAAAAGTGAAACCTTTGTAATTCATTCTTTTGATTTCACAGCTCTTTCAATTCGTATATTGGACTCACGTTATTATAAGAGTTGAACAGAAAAGTGTTGAGAGTTGGGCATACATAGCTCATTAATTCTCAACACTTTGTTTGTATTTCGAGCCTTGTACGGTGCCGTGGCGGCGTATTTCGGCGTTGAGGCGGTTGGTGAATTCGTAGTTTTTCAGTCCCCAGCGGGGTGAAATCAGCAGATTGTCGGGCGATTGTGACACGAAACGCTCTATGGCGATGTCTCCGCGTGTGCGTTCAATGAACAGGAGGCAGAGGCTAATATATTCGTCAACGCTCCATTGGCATATTTGCAGTACTCCTTGCTCCACTTGTCGGGCGAGCTTAGTTCCTTTGATTAGTTGCAGTTGGTGGAGTTTGATTACATCGACAGGTAATTCGGATACTTTGTCGGCAGTCGCCAATATGTCGTTTTCGTTTTCTCCGGGAAGTCCTAATATAAGGTGCAACCCGCATAGAATGCCTTTCGATGCTGTCC
>JADIMC010000052.1 GCA_017694955.1 Candidatus Limisoma faecipullorum | reverse complement strand
GCAAACGCCTGCGTGCCTGATTTAGAATATGGCGCGGTAAATGCGTTCGGTTGCGCCGATGTTGTCGCGGATGTAGTTGCCGGCGATTTTTCCGTGTTCTGTCAGATATTGCCCGTCGCTTAGCAGTTTTTGCATTATTGTGGCAAATTCTCCGCCATCATTGACAGTGAAGGCGCCTTCCAGACGAAGCAAGTCGTGGGCTTCCTTAAACTTATGGTAATTCGGACCGAAAATCACAGGGATGCCATATACGGCAGCCTCGTTGATGTTATGGATTCCTGCACCGAATCCGCCTCCGATATAGGCTACCGAGGCAAACCGGTAGCATTTCGACAGTATGCCGTAGCAATCTATTATCAGGCAATCGGCTTCTGCAGCGGTTTCCGGTGTGGCTTCCGAATAGAGTATGGTCTTGCGTTTCAGTTTTTCTTTGATTCCTGCTATTCTTTCAGGAGAAATCTCGTGGGGGGCTATTACCATCTTCATTTCCGGTGTGGAGTTGAAGAAGGGTATCAGAAATTCTTCGTCAGGCTCCCACGAACTACCGGCAAACAGGGTGAATTGTCCGCGAGAGAACGATTCTATTGCCGGAAAATCTATTTTATTATCAAGTATGTCGGATACCCGGTCGAATCGCGTGTCGCCGGCAATGACGGTGTTGTTGACACCAATAGAGGCGAGCAGGTCAGCCGAAGCCTTGTCCTGAACGAAAAGCTTGTCGTAGCAGCGCAGCATCTTGCGGAACATTCCTCCGTAGGGTTTGAAAAAAGCCTGTGTCGGCCGGAAGATGGCGGATATGATATAAGTAGGTATGCCGCGCCTCTTCAATTCCGAAAGATAATTTCCCCAAAATTCGTATTTCACGAAAATGGCCTTCTCAATGTTCACGCTGTCGAGAAACTTTTTCACGTTGCGCGGCAAATCGAAAGGCAGATAGCATATCACGTCGGCAAGCCCGTAATTCTTGCATACTTCGTAGCCGGAAGGGGAAAAGAACGTTAGCAGAATCTTTTTGTCGGGAGTGGTTTTCTTTATCATCTCAATCAACGGTCGCCCTTGCTCGAATTCGCCGAGCGATGACACGTGTATCCAGATATATGAAGCTTTCGGATCGATTTGCTCTTTCATTATACCGGGCGTGCGTCGCTGTCCTTCGGTCATCAGCTTCGCTTTTCTGTTTCTTGCGCCTGCAATTCTTGCTCCCAGTGCATAAAGCTCCAACGCGGTGTTGTAGAGTATGTTCATTTCCCTTTTAGTGTCAGTTTAGCAGCTTTTTATGTTTTCTATGCCTTTCTTTATGCGGCGTATAGTCTCCTCTTTCCCAAGGATTTCTGTAATGTCGAACATATGCGGGCCTTTGCATTCGCCCACCACTGTGAGACGGAAGGCGTTCATCACGTTGCCGAGATGATAGCCTTTGGCTGCAATCCAGTCAAGCACTATCGGCTCGCATGCGGCCGACGAGAAGTCGTTGATGCCGTCGAGCACGGATATGAGCTCTTCCATAATCTGCGGCATTCCTTCTTTCCAGCGTTTACGCACGTCCTTCTCGGCATATTCCTGCGGAGCCTCGAAGAAGAATTTCGACTGTTCCCATAAATCGCGCACGAAGTTTATGCGGCCTTTAACGAGTGCCACCACCTTCGTCACCATCGCCTTGTCGGCGTCGGCGTGTCCGTGTCCGGCAAGAATCGGCATATACATTTCCGCAAGATTGCTGTCGGATACTTCCTGCAAATATTTATGATTGAACCATTTGCCTTTCTCGAAGTCGAACTTTGCGCCTGATTTCGAACAGTGTTCGAACGAGAATTGCTGTATCAGCTCGTCCATCGACATTATTTCCTGATCCGTCCCCGGATTCCATCCCAAAAGGGCAAGGAAATTGATTACAGCCTCCGGCAGATAGCCTGACTCGCGGTAGCCCGACGATATTTCGCCGGTTTTAGGGTCTTTCCATTCTAACGGGAACACCGGGAACCCGAGACGGTCGCCGTCGCGCTTGCTCAGCTTGCCTTTTCCGTCAGGCTTGAGCAGCAACGGCAGATGCACGAACTGCGGCATAGTGTCAGTCCATCCGAAAGCTTCGTAGAGAAGCACGTGGAGCGGTGCCGACGGCAGCCATTCTTCGCCGCGTATCACGTGGGTGATTTCCATCAGATGGTCATCTACGATATTGGCAAGATGGTATGTAGGAAGGTCGTCGGCAGATTTATACAGCACTTTGTCGTCAAGCACGGACGAGTTTATCACAACTTCGCCGCGGACAAGGTCGTTGACTACCACATTACGGTCGGGCTCTACAAGGAAACGCACCACATATTTCTCGCCGTTGTCGATTAATCTCTTTACTTCCTCTTCGTCGAGAGTAAGGGAATTGCGCATCGAGCCTCGTGTCTTGGCGTCGTATTGGAAATTCGGAATTTCGGAGCGTTTCGCCTCAAGCTCTTGCGGTGTGTCGAATGCTATGTAGGCTTTGCCTGCGTCAAGCAGACGCTTCACATAGTCGCGGTAGATGCCGCGGCGTTCCGACTGGCGGTATGGACCATAGGCGCCGCCTTCGCGCACACCTTCGTCAAATTTTATTCCGAGCCAGGCAAAAGCCTCGTTGATATAGTCTTCAGCACCGGGTACGAATCTGTTGGAATCGGTATCCTCAATCCTTAATATAATGTCGCCGCCGTGGCGTTTTGCATACAGATAGTTGAACAATGCGGTGCGTACACCTCCGATATGCAGCGGACCCGTAGGCGACGGTGCGAAACGTACTCTTACTTTCCTTTCCATTTGTCTCTCCATTAAGAAATTTTTGCAAAGATAGCGAAAATCGAGAGCAGAACAATCAAACTCGTTTGAAATTGTTCTGCCGAGCCGCATCCTATCTTATTAGAAGATAACGAAAATCAAGTGCAGAAGCAAATGAAAACGAAGTTTTCGGATTTGATTATGCCGGAATACAAGCCATTATCCTGCATTTTGTAATATCCGTTTAATATCGGCTTTCAATATGGGGATATGCTTAATTATCAAGCTCCATAGGAATTCTGGTGTGACACTGTCGTATCCGTGAATTATCCGGTTGCGGGTGTTTATTATTTCTTTTGCGTGTGGGAGATTGAAATCTGGCTCTTTTTTCAATATCCGGTTAATAGCTTCCCCCATTATTTCGACTTTCCGCTCTACGGCACTGCGCCTTAAATAATCCTTTTCAAAAACGGCATATTTCATAGGATAATTGCAAAAGTAACCGTCAAGTTCCTCTATTGCATCGAGTATGTCCTGAAGGTATGTAAGAATGTATTCATCCATATACTATTTGTTTTGTCCGGTTTATATGCTTGATGAAATATTTGTTTCTCAATCCTTTCTCTTCTATCAAATCCACTTTCCTGCCAAACAATTCAGATAAGGATTCCTTCAACCCGAAATAGTTCGAGACATAATCTTCGATATCTTCGCTATTAAAATTCACAAGCAGGTCCACATCACTGTCATCATTGAATTTATCAGTCAATATCGAGCCGAACACCGAAAGTGTCTTCACTTTGTACTTCCGGCACAACTCTATGATTTGTTGCAAATTCAATTCTATCAATTTCATAATGCAGCACTGTCTTTTTTGCAAAGATAGCGAAAGGCGAGTGCAGAAGCAAATGAAAACGAAGTTTTCGGATTTGATTATACCGAGCCGCATCCTATTAAAAGATAACGCAAATCGGGAGCAATGCAAAGAATTTGCTCGATTTGCATTGCCGAAACGCAAACAGATAAGATAAGTGACGGCAACATAATCAAGTTTGTGCTATTTCTCCAAATCACATTTGACATATGCAGTAAAATCCTTAATTTTGTAACATCCTTTGAAAAACGATGTCTGATATTGCCGACATATTGGAGAACGACATCTTTCGGGCGTCACCGGAGCTGTTGGCTGCTTTGCTTATAGACCACACGACAAGCAAGGGCGATGCCATACACAACATTTTTTGGGCGACTTCCGATTACGAGCATCTCGGTGCTGGATATGGTTATAATGAGCCGATACTTCCGGAGCTCATCACGGGGGATAACGGGCATGTCATTATGCCCCGTATCCTGAAACATAAGGACACCCAATCGGCACGTGTGCGCAATATGGCAGAGGTGTTCACTCCATCGTGGATTTGCAATGCCCAGAATAATTTAGTCGATGACGCGTGGTTCGGGCGCAGCAATGTATTCAATACAGAATATACGGCAGAAGACGGTACTAATAAATGGAAAACAAACCACAACAAAATTGAGTTTCCGGAAGGAAAGACATGGATGGATTATGTCCGTGACACCCGCCTTGAAATCACTTGCGGTGAAGCACCATACATCGTCAGCCGCTATGACACTACCACGGGAGTGATAATTCCGCTGAACGATCGTATCGGATTGCTTGACCGGAAATTGCGCGTTGTCAGTGAAAACACAGGCACTACCGGCGAATGGCTGAATGCTGCGCGGGAAGCATATAAGAGTACATACGCCTACGAGTGGCAAGGCGACAGCCTGCTTATTGCAAGGGAATCAATGCTCTATTCCTTTATCGAGTACTATTGTGCCAAATTCGGCAAAAATCCTCTGATGAAATCCATAATGAATATTGCCCATATCATTTCTTGGAATGTATGGCAAATGGACGGATTGAAATGTGTCGTGCCCGGAAGTTGCAAGGAGAAAGTGACAGCCATCACCTCTCTTTTTGGAGATACCACACAGACCGTAACGCCTTGCGAGGGATGTCGCACTGGCAATATGCAGAAGCACAACGGCAAATATTGCCTTATTATGGACTGGTGGGCGAAGGACCCTGCTACCGGAAGCAAGGGCAAACCGATACGCTTTGTTGATTTGTTGGGAAAATAGTTTGTGATATGTTGGATACCGGAATCTTGGATAAATTAATAATCGGGCGCGTGGAACCGCATATTTATGCGTTCTCCACCCGGACTGTCCCTAATTATATGAAAGTCGGGGATACATACCGGCCTGTGGAACAGCGGCTGAACGAATGGCGCAGGTATTTCCCTAATTTGGAAAAGCAATTTGCCGGGGTTGCAAAGGTGGACGATGATACCTATTTCCGAGATTTCGCCATCCATCGTTTTTTGGAAAACGATTTGCACAAACACCGGCTGAAACCGTCAACTTTTCCTAATCTGCCATATTATTCAAATGAATTTTTTGAAGGTGTCACACATAGCGACATCCATTGTGCATTGTCTGACATATCCGATTCTTTCCATAACAACTTGCCCAAATATCAATTTTATAAATTCGATAAAAGCAGGATACCGCTAACTTATCAATACCGGCGGACAGAAACTTTCGAGCCGCGTCCGAACCAGCAGGATACTATCGACAGATTCAAGGAAGCCGTTGCCGCCGGCAGGAATAATTTGCTTATGTATGCCGTAATGCGGTTCGGAAAGTCGTTTACGGCAATGTGCTGTGCGGTGGAGATGAAAGCCCGGCTGGTTGTTGTGGTTTCTGCCAAGGCTGATGTGAAACAGGAGTGGAAAAAGACGGTCGAAAGCCATTTCCGTTTTGAGGACTACGTATTCCTTGACAGCGACAGCCTTCTTGGAAGCGATACCGTGTTGTCGGATTCGTTAGAAAAAAGCAATGCTGGTTTTCCTGACACTT
>JADIMC010000051.1 GCA_017694955.1 Candidatus Limisoma faecipullorum | reverse complement strand
GAATTAAAATATTCTATACGGTGAAACAGTTGGTTAAGAGATATTTGGAAAGGATAAAGCCGAATTTTATGCCCGACGGGAAACTGCATTGTTTCAAGTCGGTTTATGACGGTTTTGAGTCGTTCCTGTTTACTCCGGACTCCACTTCCCGCTCGGGAGTGCATATCCATGACAGTAACGATTCGAAGCGCACGATGATAATCGTTGTCGTTGCGCTTATTCCCGCGCTGCTGTTCGGTATGTACAATGTGGGTTATCAGCGGTACTTGTCGGTGGGTTTTGAAAATCCGCCGTTCTGGGAGTCGTTTTTCTATGGATTTTTGGCAGTGCTGCCTAAGATAGTCACAGCCTATGTCGTTGGCTTGGGTATAGAGTTTGCTTCAGCTCAGATTCGCAAGCACGAGATTCAGGAAGGTTTTCTTGTCTCGGGAATACTGATTCCGATGATTTGTCCGGTAGAGACTCCTGTATGGATGATTGCCGTGGCGACGGCTTTTTCTGTGATTTTTGTGAAGGAGGTGTTCGGCGGTACGGGAATGAACATTTTCAATGTGGCATTGATGACTCGTGCATTTCTGTTCTTCGCTTATCCGTCGAAGATGTCGGGCGACAATGTGTTTGTGGCGTCTTCTTCGATATTCGGTCTTGGCGAGGGGACTGTGATCAATGCTTATTCAGGTGCTACTCCGCTCGGGCAGATTGCTACGCATGTCGGCGGTGATTTGCAGCTGACCGGGATAACGGGCGAGCCTGTGACTTTGTGGCAGGAGTTTCTGGGGCTTATTCCCGGCTCGATTGGTGAAACTTCCACATTGTTTATATTAATAGGTGCTGCTGTCCTTTTATTCACAGGTGTCGCCAATTGGCGCATAATACTTTCGGTGTTTGTCGGAGGTTTTGTTATGTGCTGGATTGCCAATATGTTCCCGAGTGAAACATATCCTGGGTCGCTTATCAATCCTGTAGAGCATCTTTGTCTTGGCGGTTTTGCCTTTGCTGCCGTGTTTATGGCAACCGATCCTGTGACTGCTGCGCATACTAATACAGGACGCTATATTTACGGTTTCCTTGTCGGTGTGATGGCAATGCTGATAAGGATTTATAATACGGGCTATCCGGAAGGGGCTATGCTTGCCGTGTTGCTGATGAACGCTTTTGCTCCGCTTATTGATTATTGTGTTGTCGAATCCAACGTGCGTCGCCGTATGCGCCGTGCTAAACAATTATTGAAAAATGAATAGGCAAGGTAATTTATATACGATTGTTTACACTGCTGTCATCGTGTGTGTGGTCGGTGCGGCGTTGGCATGGGTTTCTCTAACCCTGAAGCCAAAGCAGAATGATAACATAAGAATTGACAAGATGCAGCAGATGCTCAGCTCCATACGTGTCGCTTCCGATGAGACCAACGCTATAGAGCTGTATGGCAGATATGTCGTTGATGAATATGTCATCAATATCGAGGGAGAACGGTTGGAAGGCAAGGCTTTCGATGTCAATGTGGCGAATGAGGTTAAGAAAGCCCCGTCGGAGCGTAAGCTGCCGGTATTTGTATGTAATATTGACAACTCTACGAAATACATATTGCCGGTTTATGGTACAGGACTTTGGGGCCCAATATGGGGATATGTTTCTGTCGATGATGACGGTTGCACTGTCTATGGCGCATATTTCTCTCATCAGGGCGAGACACCGGGGCTTGGAGCGGAAATTGCCACCGAGGGCTTTGCAGGCCAGTTCAAGGGCAAGCAGTTGTTCAAGGACGGCGGTTTCAAGTCGGTTGCCGTGTTGAAAAAAGGGCAGAAGCCGGCTAATGGAGAGGATTATGTCGATGCCATTTCCGGCGGCACGATTACAAGTAAGGGCGTGCAGTCGATGCTGTCTTCCTGCTTGTCGTGCTATTCGGCTTTTTTAAGTGAATTGCAGAATAATAAAAAATAGTATCGGATATGCTTAATAAGAAAAATAAGGCTGTATTGTTCAACCCTTTATCGAAGGATAACCCGGTTCTTGTGCAGATTCTGGGCATATGTTCTTCGCTTGCCGTAACGGCAAAGCTGGAGCCTGCGATAGTGATGGGTATTTCAGTTACGGCTGTCACGGCTTTTTCTAACGTGATTATATCGTTTATGCGTAACACTATCCCAAATAGCATCCGCATTATTGTGCAGCTTGTGGTTGTTGCGGCATTGGTGATTATTGTCGATCAGGTGCTTAAGGCTTACAACTATGAGGTGAGCAAGCAGTTGTCGGTATTTGTCGGACTTATTATAACCAACTGTATCCTTATGGGACGATTGGAGGCTTTTGCGCTTGCCAACAAGCCGTGGCCTTCGTTTCTTGACGGGATTGGAAATGGTCTTGGATATGGCATAATACTTGTCATTGTGGCTACGATAAGAGAGCTGCTTGGCTCCGGTACACTGCTTGGGTATCAGGTTGTGCCGCAATGGTTTTACGATGCCGGGTATGAGAACAACGGGTTGATGATTCTGCCTCCGATGGCGTTGATTACGGTGGCGTGCATCATTTGGGTCCACCGTGCTCACAATAAGGACTTGCAGGAAACGAACTGATAATAGGGAGGAATTATGGAGAATCTGAATTTATTTGTACGTTCGATATTCATCGACAATATGATATTTGCATATTTCCTTGGAATGTGCTCGTATCTTGCTGTGTCGAAAAATGTGAAGACCGCTTTCGGTCTTGGCATTGCGGTGACATTCATGCTGGTTATTACGTTGCCAATCGACTATGTGTTGGAAATGTATTTTCTCCGTCCGGGAGCATTGGCATGGATAAGTCCGGAACTGGCTTCTGTGGATCTTAGCTTCTTAAGTCTGATATTGTTTATCGCCGTTATTGCTTCTGCCACGCAATTGGTGGAAATGGCTGTGGAGAAATTCTCACCGAGCCTTTATGCCTCGTTGGGAATATTCTTGCCGTTGATTGCTGTCAACTGTGCCATACTCGGTTGCTCGCTGTTTATGCAGCAGCGCGATTTCGGCTCGGTGGCTACAGCCACTATCTACGGCGCGGGTTCCGGTCTTGGATGGTTGCTTGCTATTGTCTGCCTTGCGGCTATCAGGGAACGCTTGTCGTATTCCAATGTGCCGAAGCCTTTGCGCGGGATTGGTATTACTTTTATCATAACCGGATTGATGGGAATTGCGTTTATGAGTTTTCTTGGGATTAAAATTTAAGGAGCAGGAGTTATGGAGATATTGATGACAGCCAACAATCTTACAATAGCGGTAGGAACATTGCTTTTCTTTGTTCTTGCCTTGCTGCTGGTCGTAATTCTGCTTGTGGCTAAAAAATATTTGGTGCCTTCCGGCAATGTGAGAATCACGATTAATGATAAAAAATCGGTGGAAGTGCCGACAGGCAGCTCATTGCTATCCACGCTTGCCAATGATAAGATTTTCCTGCCGTCAGCGTGTGGCGGTGGTGGCAGTTGCGGTCAGTGCCGTGTGCGTATTGTCGAGGGTGGTAGCGAGGCTTTGCCAACCGAGAAGGTGCATTTTTCTCGAAAGGAGCTTAACAATGACTGGCATCTTGGATGCCAGGTTAAGGTCAAGAATGATATGAAGATTCTTGTCCCTGAATCGGTGCTTGGTGTTAAGGAATGGGAATGCGAGGTTATTTCCAATAAAAATGTGGCCACGTTTATCAAGGAATTCATTGTGGCTTTGCCTCCTGGTGAACATATGGATTTCATACCGGGATCTTATGCTCAGATTAAGATTCCGAAATATTCGATGGACTACAACAAGGATATCGACAAGGAGCTTATCGGGAAGGAATATCTTCCTGCGTGGGAGAAATTCGGTTTGTTTGGTTTGAAATGTAAGAATGACGAGGATACAATCCGCGCTTATTCAATGGCTAATTATCCTGCCGAGGGCGACCGCATAATGTTGACGGTACGCATTGCCACTCCACCGTTCAAACCTAAGCCTCAGGTCGGTTTCCAGGATGTTATGCCGGGTATAGCTTCGTCATATATTTTCACGTTGAAGCCGGGCGACAAGGTCTTGATGAGCGGTCCGTACGGGGATTTCCATCCGAATTTCGACTCAAAGAAAGAGATGATATGGGTAGGTGGTGGTGCCGGTATGGCTCCGTTGCGTTCGCAAATTATGCATATGACTAAAACTTTGCATACCACCGACCGCAAGATGTCGTATTTCTATGGCGCAAGAGCTTTGAATGAGGTGTTCTATCTTAACGATTTCTTGGAACTTCAGAAAGAATTTCCGAATTTCTCATTCCATTTGGCTCTCGATCGTCCAGATCCGGCTGCTGATGCTGCTGGTGTGGAATATAAGGCTGGCTTCGTGCATCAGGTAATGTACGACACTTATTTGAAGGACCACGATGCTCCGGAG